>CAUQAR010000078.1:0-7582 GCA_963515775.1 uncultured Selenomonas sp.
GTTATTGTGTTTAAGGAGGGCTTTTCATGGATTTTGAAGCACTGGTCAAGGCAAAGTTCGACGAGGCGTACGCTGCGTCGGAACATCCCAAAAAATTCTTTCTCACGGAGAACGGACGCGGCGTCGTCGACGGCGGCGAAATGTACAATGCGCTGCTCCACGACGTGCTTGACGTCGTGCAGAAGGCGATCGTCGGCATTCTCAAAGACAGTCATCATACGAACTGAATCCATCGCAATCACAGGCCGCTGTGCAGTACCATGCACGGCGGTTTTTTTATTGCCGCTGCTGTATACAGAAAAACTTTTCGTAGAAGATAACATTTCTCTTTTCATGTGGGCTAGATTATGATACAATAACCGCACCTAAAAAGTAGTCCTTAGGTCCGTATGCCGCATTGCTCTTTGGACTATACATAATGAGAGAGAAGTGCAATGGAAATTATATTGTTTATTATCAGAGTCTTGGTAATAGACATTTAATGACCCGTAACGGTGCGTTTTAAGGGAGGATGTATCATGTTTTTTTCATCGCGTAAAGAACCGGAGCCGCATGCTGCGGCAGCACACGCAGGACCGAATACGGATATGAAGGGCTGGAGACCTATCTGCACGGCCTCGTCGAAGGCGGCCTGACGGACAAGGCGCCGTCGCTGCGGGACGCAAATATGCAGCGCATCGCGCAGCTCGTCGAGCAGTTCGCGCAGAAGCAGACGGCGCTCCTCTCCGATCTGTCGCTCGAGGTCAATCAGTCGGTCTACGACACGGTGCAGGCATCCAATCAGCTCAACGAACTCGCACGCGAGAACCGCATCGTAGAAACGAATGTGAAGGAACTCCTCGATGCGGCCAATTCGATGACGGAGGATATCGTCTATCTTGCGGAGACCACCTCCGAAACTGCGGATCAAACCGGTCGCGGCAAAGAGTCGATGAATCTCACGCAGACGAGCATTGAGACCGTCGCGCGCGAAACGGGCACGGCGCAGACCGGGCTCTCCGACATGACCGCGGACGTGCATGCCCTCAACGAACGCACAGCGAGCATCGACAGCCTCGTCGTCACGGTCAACAGCATTGCGGAGCAGACGAATCTCCTCGCGCTCAACGCCTCCATCGAAGCGGCGCGTGCCGGAGAACACGGACGCGGCTTTGCCGTCGTGGCAGACGAGGTGCGCAAGCTCGCAGAGCAATCCAAGGCATCCGTCGACGAGATTCGCGATCAGCTGACGAAGATCCGCGCGGGCGTCGAACAGATCACGAGCGAGTTCCAGCAGATGGACAGCTCCTTCAGCGCCAATGTCGATGCCGTTGGGCAGGCATCGGGCGAGACGGGCAAGCTCACCGCAGTCTTTGACGCCATCAACAAGGCCGTCGACGCCCTCGTCCCCCTTGCGCAGCGGCAGTCCGCGGCCTTCGAGGAGATGAACGCCACGCTCCAATCCACCGTAGACGACATCGTGCGCATGACGGACGGATCTAAAAACTGCAACTACGGCATTTACGACTCTCTACGCAAGGTCAACGACGTCCGCATGAAGGTCGGCGCGTTACAGCTCGGTTTCGGTCCAAAGGAAATGATCGAATTCGCCAAGACCGATCACATGATCTGGGGCAACATCACGCTCAATGCCGCCGACGTTGAAAATCATGCGATCTGCCGCTTCGGCAAATGGTATTTCTCCGAGGGAGAGCAAAAGTACGGCCACATGCCGGAATTTGAAGAACTCGGCGTCGTGCACGAACAGTTTCACAAGACGTGTGCCGCAACCATCCGCGCCTACCAAGAGCAGCGCACACAAGAGGTAGAAAAAAATCTCGCCGAGATCGATCGCCTCTCGACCTCGGTGCTCGGCTATCTCGACAAGATCAAGGCGCGAATATGAAGTTCGTGCCGCATACGGTAGTCCCCTATCAATAGTTTCCAACGTAAAAGGACGGCCGCACCGACGCGCTCTTCGCGCAGGTGCGGCTGTCCTTTTGGCCTCACATGGTCAGCCGCCCACCCAATAGAAGATGATATGCGTTTCATCTTCGGAGATGCCGACAATGCTCGCCTGTGGATGATTCAGATCGTCGCCGATATCCCAGACGTAAAAGACGAACTTTTCTTTGAGCGGCCCCACTTCCGCCGGATGCGGCACATAGTCAATGAAGATACGCTGCCACAGCGGAAGCGTCTCGAAGCGCGGCACGACAGCCGACTCGTCGACATGGATGCGCGGAACGCTGATCATATCATTGATGCGTGCCGTCCGCGTCCGCATCTCCGAGCGCTCTCGCGCCATCGACGCGTACGGCCGGATATTTGCCTTCGTATCGCGATACGAAAGATACGCCTCTTCTTCCCCCGGACCAAATCCCGTACGGCTCCACACCTCGACCTCATAGGCAGTCGCAGGGATCCGCTCCGGAAAGAACGCCTGCCGCACGCGCGCATAACTCCCCACGCCGCTGGGCGAAAAGTCCGGATAGAGGAAAAAACCGATGACGATGGAGGCGAGCGTCATGACCGTCATCGAGAAGAAAAAACCCAAGCCTAAAAACGCCTGCGCCCAGCCCCCGCAACGCCGCGCGGCGAGATAGACGACGAGCGTGCAGAGGACCATCACGGCGATCATATATGCGGAACCGCCGCACGCGCGGAGCAGCAGGATACAGCCCACCCCGAGCGCAAAGAATGCGGCGGGCGCGTTAAAGACGCGCAGATCACCCCAAATCATACGCAGGCCGCATCCCCTGCCCCGCGCAAGTCGCTTCATCCTCATAGTATAAAATTCCCTTATACATTGCTCTCTGCCTCCTATCATAGCATACGATCTGATAAAAGAAAAAGAGTTTTCTAAAGAAATATTATAGATAATTTTTACAGAATTAAAGCGCGGCGCCGCGACGATCACAAATCAAGAACATATTCTGTTCATCCATCAATTATCCCACAGAATAAAAGATGATATGCGTCCCGTCCTCCGAGACGCCGACCACCTTCCCCTTCGGATGATTCCACCGGTCGTTTGCATCCCAAACATAAAAGACAAACGGTTCGTCTAAGCCCTCGATCTTGACGGGATGGGGTGTATAATTGAGCAAAAACCGCGCCAACGAATCTTCAAGAAATCTTGGATCCGCGCGTGTCTCATCCACCGTGATCTTCGGCACTTGTATGCCTTCGTTGATGAAGGGCGACCGCGACTGTTGCTGCGCCCGCTCCCGTGCTATTTCCGCGTAGGGCGCGATGTGCTCGGGCGTATCGCGATAGGACAGATACGCCTCGTCCCAGCCCTGCCCGAACCCGAAAACACTGTAAACCTGTACGTCATATGCCGTCGCCGGAATTTCCTCAGGAAAGAAATCGTCCCTCGGCACATATTTATAATTCTCCGCGCCGTTCGGCGGAAAATCCATGTTCACTGCAAAACTACCGAACAGCGTTATATTCGTGGTAAAAAAGAGATATACGATAAATCCAAAGCATAAAAGCGTATGTTTCCATCCGCCCATATGCCGTGACATACGGTAGACAAAAAAGGTACACCCGAATACAATACAAGCAATCAACGTGCTGAACAGATAAAGAAGCACGGAGCATCCCGCGCCCATGATAAAGATTTGCCCGGCCGCGTTAAACCCGCGCAGATCGCCCCTCAAATCACGCAGCCATATGTGCAATCTCTCTCGCATGATACGAATGCAGTCTGTCATCCGATCCCCTCCGATCTCTCCGTATCATAGCACAAAATCCATCGCACACAAAAGCGCCTGCCGCAGTCGGGCAGACGCCTTTTTTTATATGGATCGTTATTTGATTACACAGCGGCGGCCTGCGGCTCCGTCTCGACCTCGATGCCGAACATCGCCATATCGTCCTCAACGTTCGTGATGCCGCCGATGCCGAAGTTTTCGACGAGCACCTTCGCCACATTCGGCGAGAGGAATGCGGGGAGCGTGGGGCCGAGGTGGATGTTCTTCACGCCGAGGTGGAGCAGGGCGAGGAGAACGATGACAGCCTTCTGCTCATACCACGCGATATTGTACGCGATCGGCAAATCGTTGATATCGTCGAGGCCGAAGACCTCCTTGAGCTTCAGCGCGATGAGTGCGAGCGAGTAGGAGTCGTTGCACTGACCGGCATCGAGCACGCGCGGGATGCCGCCGATGTCGCCGAGATTCTTCTTGATGTACTTGTACTTCGCGCAGCCCGCCGTGAGAATGACCGTATCCGGCGGGAGCTTTTCCGCAAATTCGCCGTAGTAGTCGCGCGACTTCATGCGCCCGTCGCAGCCGCCCATGACGACGAACTTCTTGATCGCGCCGCTCTTGACAGCTGCGACGACCTTATCCGCCACGGCAAAGACCTGCTCGTGCGCGAACCCGCCCACGATCTCGCCCGTCTCCAGCTCCGTCGGCGGCGCGCACTTCTTCGCGCACTCGATCACGGGCGTGAAGTCCTTCGTGCCGTTCACGAGTGGGATGTGTGTGCAGCCCGGCGCACCGACCGCCGCTGTCGTGAAGAGACGGTCCTTGTAGCTGTCCTTCGGCGGCACGACACAATTCGTCGTCATAAGAATCGCGCCGTTAAACTTCTCGAACTCCTCCTTCTGCTGCCACCACGCGTTGCCGTAGTTGCCGACGAGGTTGTCGTACTGCTTGAACTTCGGATAGTAATGCGCGGGAATCATCTCGCCATGCGTGTAGACGTCGACGCCCGTCCCCTTCGTCTGCTCGAGGAGGCGTTCGAGATCCTTGAGATCATGGCCGGAGATGAGGATGCCCGGACGACTCCCAACGCCGAGCTTCACCTTCGTGACCTCGGGGTTGCCGTAGGTGCTCGTATTCGCCGTATCGAGGAGCGCCATGCCCGCGACGCCCCACTTGCCCGTCTCAAGCACGAGCGCCGTCAGCGCGCCGCCGTCCATCGTATCGTCGAGCAGCTGAGCGAGTGCGTGCTGCATGAATACGTCGACTTCTTCGTTCTCGTAGCCGAGTGCGTTCGCGTGCTCCATATAGGCCGCGAGCCCCTTGAGCCCATAGGTCGTCAGCTCGCGCAGGCTGCGGATATCCTCGTTCTCCGTCGCAAGTACGCCGACCGTCTTGGCCTTTGCCTCGAAATCCGCGCGTGCCGCCGTCCAATGCGCTGCCGCAGGAAGGTGGGAGGCGTCGGAGAGCTGTCCGAGCAGATCGGACTTCAGCGCAAGCGACTCCTCAATCACGTCTATGATCGCCTCTTTATCAAAGTTCGCGTTCGTGATCGTTACGAAGAGGTTCATCGTCACGCGATGGTTGACCTCAACGGCGACCGTCTTCCCCTCCGCGCGCAGCGCCGTCGTCACCGCGCCCAGCCCCTTCGTCACATAGACGAGAAGATCCTGCATCTCCGCGACATCCGGCTTCTTGCCGCAGACGCCCTGCACCGTGCAGCCCTTGCCGCCCGCCGTCTCTTGGCACTGGTAGCAAAACATTTTAGCATTCATAAAGAAGTCTCCTTTACCTCATACACAATTCTTGTGCCGATTATAGCAAAGGAGTTCACGCAAAAGGCGTAACATATGTTACTCGCCCGTAATCAATAGAAGTTCTCAGTTTTATAGGCGCCGCACAATGGGCCGTGAGAAATATCGCTCATTTCTCCTCACCGCCCCGCATGCCAAGCGTCGCTTCTGCCGACGCCGCGTAATGCAGATAATCTTCTCTCCGCCGAAAAAGCTCCTTCTGGTGCATACCGTTGACGAACATCTCCTCTGGAAAACGAATCGTCCCTACGTTTTCCCGATAGCCCATACGCGCATAAGCACGGAGCGCCCGCTCATTCTCGCGCACGGCGTGAATATAATTGATCTCCACACCGAGCTCCTCAAAGAGGAACCGCGCGTGGAGAAGAAACGCCTCGGTCGATTCTTTGCTCCCTCGATAGGCTCGATCTCCTACGAGCACACGCCCCGTGATGCAGACGCTCTCGGCCGGATCATAGTGTGTCCAGCCGATCGTGCCGAACGGAACATCTCTATCTTTCGCGATCATGATCAGCAATCCCTGCGCATCATCCGCGAGATACCGCTCATACCATGCCCGCTGTTTTTCCGGCGTGAGAACGAACGGTTGATTGAGGAACCGATTATTCTCCGGATCGTTCCGCCAATCGATGATATAAGGAAAATACCGCTCCTCTACCTCAGCGAGATAGACGCGCTTTCCATCCAGTCGAATCTTACCCATCAAATTCCGCCCCATACCGCTCAGGAAAATCGATTGAGCGTATCAATCACATACGCGATCTCATCCGCCCGCATACCGTTGAACATTGGCAGGCTGAGCACCTCGTCCGCATACTGTTCCGCCACGGGGAAATCCCCGCGCACATGGCCAAGCGATCGATAGCACGCCGCGAGGTGCGGCGGGATCGGATAGTGGATCACCGTATCGATGCCGTGCTCTTTGAGATACGCCTGTAAACGGTCGCGCTCTGCCGTACGCACGACGAACTGATGATAGACATGCGCGGCGCCGGGGCGCGTCTGCGGCAGTACGATCCGCTCGTTTTGAATCCCCGTGAGATACGCTGCGGCGATTTCCTGACGCGCGACGGTGAGTTCCGGCAGATGTTTTAGTTTCGCGCGCAGGAGTGCAGCTTGTATTTCATCGAGGCGCGCGTTGACGCCGCACAGCTCATTATGATATTTTTCCCTGCTGCCGTAATTGCGCAGCATGCGTATTTTTTCCGCAAGATCGGCATCATCCGTCACAATCGCTCCCGCGTCGCCGAATGCGCCGAGATTCTTCGTCGGGTAGAAACTAAAACAGCCGATGTCTCCAAAGCGGCCCGTCATCGTATCGCCGAAATGAGCGCCGTGCGACTGTGCGCAGTCTTCAATCACAGCAAGCCCGTGCCGCTGTGCCATCTCCATCACAGGCGGCATATCGACCGCCTGTCCGTAGAGATGGACGGGCATGACGGCGCGCGTGCGCGGCGTAATCGCCGCCGCAAGACGCCCCGTATCGAGGTTGTAGTACGCGTCCGGCTCAACGAATACGGGCGTCGCTCCGTTTGCAGTCACCGCGAGTACGGTCGCGATGTAGGTGTTCGCCGGTACGACCACCTCGTCTCCTGCACCGATGCCGAGTACCCGAACGGAGAGCGTCAACGCATCGAGTCCCGAGTTGAGTCCGACGCAGTATTTCGCCCCGGTGAACACGGCGAATTCATGCTCAAAGGCCTCGAGTTCCGGCCCCATGATATACCAACCGGAGTGCAGCGCACGCAGCGCCGCCGCCTCATAATCGGCACGGTGGAGTTCAAACTGACGGCCCAGCACCGCCAAATCAATCTTCATGCGTCCTCTCCCTTCACCATACGCAGGAACGCGTCATAATCCCTGATATAATCCGATTCGTCATACACCTCGGACGCCAAAACCATGAGCACGGCGTCCGGTGAGAAGTCGTACATCTCGCGCCACATATTATTCGCGACGTACAGTCCCTCATATGGTTTTTCGAGCGGAACGACCTTCTTTTCGTGTCCGTTGTCGAGACGAATCTTGCAGCTGCCGTGAATGCAGATGAGGATCTGCTCGAGCTGCTTATGC
>CAUQAR010000079.1:0-7576 GCA_963515775.1 uncultured Selenomonas sp.
ACTCGCGACCCCCACCTTGGCAAGGTGGTGCTCTACCACTGAGCTACTTCCGCACAATGTCTTCCCGCCGCATATGCGGCATGAGTTATTATAGCCACATTCCCCCCGCCTGTCAAGCCTAAAAATCTGCCGACTGCGCCGCCGTCGCCGCCGCAAGCGGATCATTTTTCAAAAAACGGCGCCGAATTTGTCCCGCGCGATTGACAGGAGGTGCTAAGTCTGCAATAATGCAGATTATGTGCCGTTCCGGCGCCGCAGACATGCGGCCGGCGGCGGCAAAAATCATCGATATTAAAGGAGCGTTTTATGAAGGGACTCAGCGTATATCCGCTTACCAAAAAAGATCTGCTCACGCTCGGACTCATGATGTTCTCCATCTACTTCGGCGCGGGCAATCTCATCTTCGCGCCGGTGCTCGGGCAGGCCGCGGGCGAGCACAGCTTCGTCGCCATGCTCGGCTTCATGACGACGGGCATCGGCCTGCCGCTGATCGGCATCACCGCGATCGCGCTCTGCGGCGGCGACTATGCGCCGCTCATCCGCAAGCGCACGACGCCGCTCTTCGCGGCGGGGCTGCTCGTCCTCCTCTATCTCATCATCGGCCCGCTGTTCGCTATGCCGCGTTCGGGCGCCGTCTCGTTCGAGATCGGCATTCGGCCGTTCCTGAGCGAGGACAACATCGCGCTCGGCCAGTTCATCTACACGGCGATCTTTTTCAGCGCCGCCCATTACCTTGCGCTGACGCCGAGCAAGATCGTCGACCGCGTCGGCAAAATACTCACGCCCGCCCTGCTCGTCGTCCTCCTCATCCTCTTCGTCCGCGCGTTCCAAATGCCGCTCGGCGACATTCTCCCCGCAACGGGCAATTATATCGAAGCCCCCTTTGCGCAGGGCTTTCAGGACGGCTATCAGACGATGGATCTCCTCGCCTCCATCGCCATCGGCGCGCTCGTCGCCCACGCGATACGCCTGCGTGGCGTCACGGACAGCCGCGCCATCGGCCTTGCATGTCTGACCTCCGGGCTCATGACGGTCACGCTCATGACGGCCGTCTACGGATCGCTCGCCTATCTCGGCGCGACGAGTGCCTCCGTGCTCGTCCACTCGGAGAACGGCGGGCAGCTGCTCTCTGCGGCCGTCGGCATCTTCTTCGGTCCCGCGGGCAATCTCCTGCTCGCCGTGATCATCGGCCTCGCGTGCCTCACCACCACCTGCGGCATCAACTCGAGCGCGGCGATGTACTTCAACCAATTTTTCAAGGGAAAAATCTCCTACGAGCGTCTGCTGCTCTTCTTCAACCTGTTCAGCTTCGCCGCCTCGAATATCGGCCTGACACAGATCATCGCGATCACGATTCCCTTCCTCATCGCGATCTATCCGCTCGTCATCGTCTTCGTCGTCCTCTCGCTCTTCGATCGGTTCATCTGTACCCGCAAGAGCATCTACCAAGGCGCGGTCGGCTTCACGCTCGTCTTCTCCGTCATCGACGGGCTGCACGCCGCGGGCATCAGCAACGCATCGCTCGACGCGCTGCTCGCCGCCTACCTTCCGTTCTACGGCATCACGATGGGCTGGGTCTGTCCCGCCCTCCTCGGCGCCGCGGTCGGATTCTTGATCTCGCTCTTCCGGACGCCGCAGACAGAATGCGGCGCATAAATCACTGCGGGGCTGTCGCACATCAAGGTGCGGCAGCCCCGTTTCGTATTGGGAATCACCCGCGCAGCACAACCTCCCCGTACAGGCTGCGCCGACGGGTATCGTGCTGCAATACGGCGTTGACGATCTCCTCCAGCAGATCGGCCAATCCGCCGATGCCCAAGAAGCCGCGCGGCGTCAGCTGCAAGCGGTCAAACACCGGATAGAACACGCGGACGAGTGCGCGCGCACCGTCCTCACACAGCTGTTTCTCATAGGAACTGCCAAAGACGAGTACTGTGGAAGAGGCACAGACCGTATCGTACACCGCCTGCATGTCCTCGCTGCCATCGCTGCACACGACGACCTCCATGCCCAGCTCATCCTCCAGGAATGCGCGCAGACCCGTGCTGCGCACCATATCGCCGACAATCGCGGCGGGCATTCCATATAGATACCGAAGCGGCACAACCGCATTTTGAATCACCGCTGCGGCCGCGCGCTCATACGGCGCCGTCCATGCCGCAGTCTCCGCAATGCCGAGCGCCTCCGCGACGCATGCGACGAATCGGCAGAGTCCATGGACACCATAGGGATAGTCCGCTGTGATATACGGCGTGCCGAACTGCTCCGCCATGTATTCCGCGAGCGCCCGCCCGCATCCCCCCAGCACGATGTTGAGCGCAGCACGCAGGGCGTCCCGCATCTCTGCAAAGCTGCCGCAGCCAAGTACGGACTGTATGGGGACACGGCTGCCGAGCAGCTCCCGCAGGGCTGCGATATCTCCCTCTGCCCGCGGATCGTCATAGGAGATGCCGAGGATATTGCACGTCCGCGGCGCAACCTCTCCCGCACGCATCCACGGTCCCAGCGCGCAGAGCCCCGCCTCATAGCCGTCGGCCATCGTCCCCGCGGTACCCGCCCCCATGACGTGCAGCACCGGCACATCGAGATCGGCGGCCGTAATCGCCGCGTCCACATCGTCGCCGATGAGATTCGGCACACAGCCGCTGATCACGATGACGGCTTGCGGATGCGGATAGAGCTCTGCGACGCTGCACAGCGCGTCCCGCAGCGCATCCGTACCGCCGCAGAGGACGTCCGATTCGCTCAACACCGTACATGCCTGCCGCACATCCGCGGGATGCTGCGCGATATGCAGCGACATCGTCCCGGCATTGCACCCCACAACGGAGTGAAAGAGAATCACGGCATCCCGGATGCCGATACACGCGCGGTACGCGCCGAACAGTCTGCAACCCTCTCCCGGTTTCACTGCCGCATCCTCCCCATTCTGTCCCACATCTCCCGCGAGGCGAGCGCGTTCGGCTCGTCAGGCATCGGGTAGTGCTCCGCGCTGTACCGTACGCGCGAGAGCAGCAGCGACGGCTTGCCGCGGCGCCGCGCCATCGTCTGCGCGAGCGCGGCGAGCACATCTTTGTAATCCCGCATGGAGAACGCCCGCCGATCGTACAGTGCGGGAATCCACGGCGTCCCCAGATACTCGTATCGCTGCGCGCCGCTGCCGACAAGTGCATCGACACTTTGCGCGAGCCGCGCCATCTCCGCCGCATCCGGACATACATAAAACGCTGCATGCGGCGCGGCATCCCTGATCGCGGCGCGGATATGCCCGTGCATCCGCGCCACAGTCGCCTCGTCGAGCCCCCGCGTCCGCCCATACTCCTTGGGCAGCAGCAACACGACAAAATCCAGCTTCATATTGTACTCGTGCTCATAAATCTGAATCAGTTCCGGAATCTTACTGAACGACGCGCTGACGAGTCCATAACGGAATTTGCCAAGATAAGCCCTGCTCTCCTTCAGGTCCGGCGCCGCGCGGCGCTCCTCCTCCGCCAACACGCGCTCCGCCGCGGCCTTTCGCCCCAGCGCCTCCGCGATCGTCAGATAAAAATCGCGAATCCCTTGGACGCCATACCATTCGTAAAGGTTGGAAAAGTGCAGATACGGCGTGCCGAACTTCTCCTCCATACGCCGCGCCCAGCGCATACGCCGCGCGATGTTCAGCGCTGCCCGCGGTGCGGCGGCGATCTGTGCGCAGGAGGCCGACGGCAGCAGCGTATTCGTCTCGATGCCCATGGCGCGGAGCATATCGACAACGGACTGCATCGCGCGCGCGCCGTCATACCCCCACGAGAACGCCTCGATGTTGACCGTCCCGGGAACGATCGTCTGCGCCTCCATCACCTGATCGACCAGTGCCTCCATCACCTCGACGAAACCGCAGCCGCGATACGCCGCCTGGGTCTTTTTCCCATAGACGCGCCCGTTGGCCTCCACGCGTTCCTTCAGATGCGCGACGACCACACTGTTGCTGCGATGGGAGAATCCCGAAGATGCGACCGAGATCACGCGCGGCGCATCTGCGCGCGTCAGCGTCTCCCGGAACCGGCGCACAACGCCGTCAATGTCCTCCTGTATCACATCCGTCACACAGGTCGGCAACACCGCGATCAGCGCGGGCTTTCGCGCAGCGACGCGCGCAAGGACCGCCAGAAGCTTTTCCTCCCCGCCGAACACGACGTCGTCATCCCGCATGTGCGTCGATTCAAGCGCATACAAGGGCGCGGGCGTCCGCATCGAGCGGCGGTAGTGGAACGCACAGCCGACCGGCCCGTGCAGCACAGGCACGCAGCCGGGAATCTCGAGCAGCGCCGCAAGGGCGCCCGCAATCTTGCCGTTGACCGCGTAATGATGGACGGCGTCCATCCCCTGCACGCCGTAAAACAGATGATCTTGAAAGAAACGCTGCATTGGTATCCTCCGCGGCCCGTCGCCGCACACTGCCGATCGCGCATCCGTCGCTCCGCCGTACACGACATGGACGAATATCGCGCTCATTGTAACATAAGATGCCGCGAGATACTGTGATTTTTCCTTCATTATAAAATAATTTTTCACATGGATGTCATGGAAAATAATTCTTATTTAATTTTATTTATACTCGGCCCCGAAGGGCGACGGATGCGTTGTTCCCCTAGAGCAAAGGGAATGCGCGCCGCAGGCAGCGCAGCATGAGGACAAAGCGTAGCTTTAAAGTAGGGACTTTATATCCATCAAAAAGCCGCGTGGTCCTATGGACAGTAGGACGGAAAAAGCGTTAACATATATCCAAATGGAACTTATACGGTGCAAAGCGCACCATTGCCGTTAGAAAGGACGGATCCTATGAATCTGCGTGCAAAGATCATGACGCTCGTCGGCGTCCCGCTCCTCTGTATCTTCCTCATCATGTTGGGGACGATCTATTGGAAGGCCTCGGAGAGCATCCAGGAGGTCGCCTCACAGGAAATGCTCCAAATGGCGAACGTCTACGCAGCCAACATCAACACGGCGCTGCAGGCGAAGTCGCGCACCCTCGAGACGGTCACGCGCCTGTGGAGCACAAAACCGACCTCCTATGAGGACATGACCCTCGGCGCACAAGAATTTGCAACGAAGACCTCCGATTTCTTCGTCGGCTTCCCGGACAAGCCGTTCATCGACGGTGCGGGCTTTGACATCCCGAGTGATTTTGACGCGACGTCGCGCGGTTGGTACAAGGAGGCGTTCGGCTCGAACAAGGTCTGCCAATCCTCCGTTTACAAAGCGGCCAACGGCATGCCCGTCGTCAGCTTCAGCTCCGCCATCCGCGAAGGGAACACCGTCATCGGCGTTGCGGGCTGCGATCTGAACCTCAGCATCGTCTCGGATATGCTTTCTCAGGCCAAGATCTACGATACGGGCAAGGCGTTCCTCATCACGAAGGACGGCAACTTCATCTACCATGACCAGTACAACCTCGACGACAGCATCTCGTCCGTCAAGGATCCAGAACTCCAGGCGCTCGCGCCGACATTCCTCGCAGGCAAATCCGCCTTCACCGCGAGCGCGGACAACTTCTACGCCTCGACGCCGGTCGGCGATTCGGGCTGGGTGCTCGTGCTGCGCGTGCCACAGTCGGAGGTCTTTGCCTCGTCGAAATCCCTCCTCGGCATCATGGTCGGCATTGCCGCCGTCGCGCTCATCATCCTCGCGGCCATCCTCTTCTACATCGCGCGGCTCATCTCCGTCCCGGTCGAAGACCTCGCCGGATTCGCCGCCACCGTCGCACAGGGCGACCTGCGCAAGACGGCGCTGCCCGTCGAGCGCACCGACGAGATCGGCACCCTGCACAATTCGTTCTGCAACATGACACACAACCTGCGCAAGCTCATCCGTCAGGTCAGCGAAGTGGCGGGACATATCGCGGACTCCTCGGCCGATCTCTCCACGAATACCAAAGAGGCGGCGCAGGCCTCCGAGCACACCGCCAAATCCGTCGCGCAGATGGCCGACGCCTCGCGTACGCAGAGTGAAACCATCGCCTCGGCAACCGGACTCATGCAGGAGTCCTCGTCCAGCATCGGCGAAGTCACCGACGTCATCAGCGAGATCGTCACATCCGCCAAGTCAACGGCGGAAGCAACCCGCGAGGGCCAAACGATCCTCTCCAATACGATCAGCAAGATGAACAATCTCAAAGACGGTACCGTCGCCGTGACCGACACGGTCAAAGAGCTGCAAAGCAGCGCGCACGAGGTCTCCTCGATCGTCGAGATGATCACGAACATCTCCGAGCAGACCAACCTCCTCGCGCTCAACGCGGCGATCGAGGCCGCGCGCGCGGGCGAGCACGGCAAGGGCTTCTCCGTCGTCGCGGACGAGGTGCGCAAGCTCGCCGAGCAGTCGAAGGAAGCGACGCAGAACATCTCCGCGCTCCTCGGCAGCAACGCCGTGCAGATGGACAAGACCTTCCGCGCGATGGAGGAGCAGACCGTCAACGTCGAGGAAAGCGTCGAGGAGATTCACCGCTCGGGTGAGAAATTCACCGCCATCGCGGCCCTCATCGAAGAGCTCTCGGGACAGATCAGCCATATCGCAGAGATCGCCGCGTCGGTGCAGCAGACGAGCCGACGCGCCGTGAGTTCCATCGAAAACATCCAAAGCGGCTCGAGCGATGCGGATACGAAAATGCAGGAAGAGGTGTCGAATATCTCCTCCGCCGCCGAACAGCAATCCGCGGCCATGTCGGAGATCGCCGCCGCAAGCCACACGCTCTCCGAACTCGGACAGGAGCTCCAACAGGCGACCAAGCAGTTCCGCCTGTCCTAAGCTCCCACAAAAAACGGACCGATGCACGCCCATGTGTATCGGTCCGTTTTTTATACTGTCAGCGCAGCCTGCGCCTCTTTTTCCGCTTCCAACGAATATAGAGCACGACAATCGCAATGACGGCCCCCACGACAAAGATGCGGCTCGCCTCATGCCCGTATGCCATGAGATCGGTCCAGCGCTCGCCGAGCAGCAGCCCCGCATAGAGGATCGCGGCCGTCCACGGCAGCGCCCCTGCGATCGTGTAGAGGAAGAAGCGACTGCGATTGACGCGCGCAAATCCCGCGGGCAGCGAGATGAATGTGCGGACAACCGGCAGCATGCGGCTGAAGAACACCGCCTTCAGCCCATAGCGGTCGAACCAGCGCTGCGCGACATCCACATGGGACCGTTTGATGAGGAAGTATCGCCCGTATTTCTCCACGAACGGACGCCCGCCGCGCGCGCCGACCTCGTAGGCGAAGACCGAGCCAAGCAGGCCGCCGATCATCCCCGCCGCGAGCGCCCCCGTAAACGACATATGCCCCGCGAAGACGAGATACCCTGCAAATCCGAGAATCAGCTCGCTCGGGATCGGAATGCAGGCGTTCTCCGCCGCCATGAGCACAGCGACTGCAACATAGCCCCACGAGGCGATGAACGAGAGAAATATTTGAGAAAAATAATCCACCGAAAACATCTCCCTACAAAAAAAGCTCCGGTGCATCATCTGTACCGGAGACCGTTGTGCGCGTGGTGCCTCAGAGCGGAATCGAACCACTGACACGGGGATTTTCAGTCCCCTGCT
>CAUQAR010000080.1:0-7401 GCA_963515775.1 uncultured Selenomonas sp.
CGATCTCACATTCCGTACAGATGACGCGGCAGGAACAGCCGACATGTACGCGGATCGCATCTTCGAGGCGCTGCGCCGCTGTTTTCTCGCCAATGAGGGCCGCGCCGAAATGCCCCGGCACTGCGAGCCGGATCACGTTGCCATCCACCGCATAACGCGACTGTCGGAGCGTATGAAAGAGGACGGCATCCCCCGCCGCCGCCTGGTTCACGGCGCGCTCCCAGGCGGGCGCGAGCGCACGCGCGAGCGCAATGATGTTCTGCTGAACGAGGACCTCTCGGAGACCATAGTTCGCGGCGATCTGCGAAGAGATCCGCGCAAGGAGCTCCTCCGGAAGGACGGCGGGCGTACCGACGACCAGTTCCCACGCGTTTTCCTCCGCGGAGACCTCGACATGGCGCAGCGCACACGCACGCAAAAGCGCCCGCTCCGCATCGGAGAGGGCGAGTCCGCGGATGAGGCGGGTGAGCATATCCTCCGCGCTGGGCAGGATCCGGTAGGTCTTCTTCATTCTTCGTACAGCCTCTTATAGTGTTCACGATCCTCAAGCACGCGCCGCACATAGAGCCGCGTCTCCGGGTAGGGGATCGCGTCGATCTCGTCAAACGCGCCCGTCCAGCGATAGCGCTCCATCCAGTCGCGCACATTGCCGCGCCCCGCGTTGTAAGCGGCAAGCGCAAGGATGTCATTGCCGCGGAACTCCTGCTCGAGCTCGGCGAGATACCACACGCCGTAGCGGATGTTCAGCGCGGGATCATAGAGATAGTCCTTGGTGAACGGCTCGCCGAGGCGCCCCGCGATCCACGCGGCCGTCTGCGGCATGAGCTGCATCAGCCCGACGGCGCCGCCGTCAGATTCGGCATCCGGGCTGAATTTACTCTCCTGGCGGATCACGGCGGCGACGAGAAAGGGATCCGTGCGGCACTGCGCAGCGCTCGTCTCGATGTAGCTGCGGTACGGATAGGGATAGAGCCAGCTCCGCTCGAACCATCCCCAACCGCCGACGAGGGCAAAAATGACGGCGGCGACGACCGCAAGGCGCAGGAACAGCCACAGCTGCCGCCGCAGCCTACGCAAGCGGAGCAACGTGCCGCCTCCATCGCGCGCGCACACGCCGCTGCGTCTCTGCGCGGGGACCGCTGTTGTCGATCACCACGTCTGCGCGCGCGCATTTTTCCGCAAGCGGCATCTGTGCCGCGATCCGTGCGCGCGCCTCCACTTCGCCCATCTCCGGATTCCGCGCCATGAGGCGCGCCAGCTGCACATCGGGCGGAACGGAAACGACCCAAATCTCATCCGAGAGCGTGTCCCACCCCGCCTCGAAGAGGAGCGGCACATCGAGCACTGCCGCCGCGGTCCCTGCGCTGCGGAGTGCCGCGAGCTGCTCTTCTGCCGCCGCACGGATCAAGGGATGCACGCGCGCGTGCACCGCATCCCGCAGAACAGGATCGACAAAGATACGCCGTGCGATCGCCGCGCGGTCGAGCGTGCCGTCGGGCGTGAGAATGTCCGTGCCAAACTGCTCCACATAGGCGTTAAAAATAGAGGCCCCCGGCATTGAGAGCGCGTGCGCGATCGCGTCCGCATCCACGATTGCCGCCCCCTCCCCGCGCAGGATCTCGCTCACGGTGGATTTGCCGCAGGCGATGCCGCCCGTCAGCCCTATGACATACATTACTTTGCCTCCGCCCAATTCTTCCCCGTATGCACATCGACGGCCAGCGGCACGGCGAGCGTCGCTGCGCCGCTCATTGCCTCCCGGAGGAGCGCCGTCACCTGCGGTATCTCATCGTCGACGACCTCGAGCACGAGTTCATCGTGCACCTGCAAAAGCATGCGGCTTTTGACATGTGCCGCGCGCAGCGCCTCATCCGCGCGGATCATCGCGATCTTGATGAGATCGGCCGCCGTCCCTTGGATCGGCGTATTCATCGCCATGCGCTCGGCGAAGGAGCGCTGCATGAAGTTCCGGCTGTTGATCGCCGGGAGTGCGCGCCGCCGCCCGTAGAGCGTCGTCACGCATCCGTCCCGATGCGCGTCCGCAACGGTCTTGTCGAGAAACGTCCGCACGCCGTGATAGCGCTCAAAGTAGCGCTCGATATAGCCCGCCGCCTCCTTGCGGGAAATGCCGAGATCCTGCGAGAGTCCATAGTCGCTGAGTCCATAGACGATGCCGAAATTGACCGCCTTTGCGCTGCGGCGCTGTGCGGGCGTCACCGCGGCGAGCGGCACGCCGAACACCTCCGCCGCCGTGCGGGCGTGAATATCCTGCCCGTGACGGAACGCTTCGATGAGCGTCTCGTCCCCCGACATATGAGCAAGAATGCGCAGCTCGATCTGCGAGTAGTCTGCCGAGAGCAGCGCATCGTATCCCGCGCCCGGCTCAAAGAGCGCACGCACGGCGCGCCCCTCCTCCGTGCGCACGGGGATGTTTTGAAGGTTCGGATCGGAACTCGAGAGCCGCCCCGTCGCCGTCACCATCTGGTTAAAGCTCGTGTGGACGCGCCCCGTCTCGGGCCGGATGAGCGCGCCGATCCCCTCGAGATAGGTCGAGCGCAGCTTGCTCCACATGCGGTACGTCAGCACCTTCTCCACAACGGGGTGCGCGTCCCGCAGCTCCTCGAGCACCTCGGCGTTCGTCGAGTAGCCCGTCTTGGTCTTCTTCATCTTCGCGGACGAAAGGCCGAGGCGGTCAAAGAGGACCTCGCCGAGCTGCTTGGGCGAGCTGATGTTAAACTCCGCCCCCGCCAACGCGTAGATCTCCTGCGCGAGTGCGGCGAGGCGTTCTTCCGCCGCCGCAGACGCACGCGCGAGCGATGCACGGTTCACTGCGACGCCCGTCCGCTCCATTGCGGCGAGCACCGGAACGAGGGGACGCTCTATCTCCGTATAAAGCGCCGTGAGCCGCGCATCGGCGAGCGCCGCCGCCATCGGCGCATAGAGTTTTGCCGCGAGGATCGCCTCGTAGAGCGCATGCTGCTCGCCCGACAGCGGCGCGCCGCTGCCAAGGTGCGAATACGCCGCATAGGCGGCGCGTTCGTCCTCCGTCTGCGGCGCGGCGATATCCTCCAAATGCGCGTCCGCCGCATGCGCTATCGAACGCTGGCGCTCCTCGGGACGCAGGAGATAGTCGGCAAGTGCGAGATCAAAGACCTGCGCGCCGATCCGCAGTCCCGCCTGCACATAGCGCTTCGCATCCCAGAGAACAACGGGCCGTTCCGAGAGCATCGAAAGCACCGCGTCAAACTGTGCGGACGATGCGTGCAGCACGCCGCGCACATCCCCGTAGGAAAGCGCAAGCGCCGTAAGGTTCAGGAACGGCGCCTGCCCCTCAAACACCCCCGCAGCGGCAATGCACTCTGCCGCGCGCAGCGCATCCATAGTAAGGCCCGCGTCAAGGTCGGCCGCCAACGCCTCCGGCGCGGTAAAGAGCGACTGCTCCACAGCCTCCGACTGCGGCGCCGCAGGAGCGAGGAAATCCGAAAGGCTGCGCCATACAGTGCGCAGCTCGTACGTTTTACAGAACGCCTCGAGCGCCCGGCAATCCGGCTGCATGCGAAAATCTTCCGCCGCATAGCGGAGGTCCGGCACATCGCATTTGATCGTCGCAAGCTCCTTCGAGAGCAGCGCTTGATCGCGGTATTCGGCGAGCGACGTGCTCAGCTTCTTCCCGCCCGCTTCCGCAGCGTGGTCAAGCACCTGTTCAATCGTCCCATAGGTGTGCAGCAGCTTCGCCGCCGTCTTCGGCCCGACGCCCGGCACGCCCGGGATATTGTCCGAGCTGTCGCCCATCAGCCCCTTCATATCGATGAGACGGATCGGCGCGAAGCCGTACTCCTCCTCGAACGCGGCCGTATCGTAACGGCGCGTGTCGCTGATCCCTTTCTTCGTCAGCAAGACATCGAGGCCGGGGCGGATGAGCTGGAGCGCGTCGCGGTCCCCCGTCACGACGAGGGCCTCTGTGCCCGCCGCCGCAGCCTGCGTGCCGAGCGTGCCGATGATGTCATCCGCCTCGTAACCATCCAGCTCGATGAAGGGAATGCCGAGCCCCTCCGCAAGCTCCTTCAGCAGCGGAATCTGCGCGATCAGCTCCTCGGGCGTCTTGTCACGCGTCCCCTTGTAGGCGGGGTAGAGCGCCGTCCGAAACGTCGTGCGGCTCTTGTCGAACGCGATGACGATCTGCGTCGGCGCGTGTTCCCTCAGGAGCCGCACGAGCATCATCGCAAAGCCGTGTACCGCGTTCGTATAGATGCCGCGCGCGTTCGGCGGGAGCTGCAAAGCGTAAAACGCACGGAAAAAAAGACTGCTCCCGTCGATGACTGCAAATCTTTCCTTCACAGGCTCGGCCGATCCTGATCCTCCACGCGCATGAGGAGGAAGATGTAGTCTGACAGGCGGTTGAGAAAGCGGATATCCACCGCGTGTACCTCATCCTCCCGGCTGAGCGCCCATGCGCGGCGCTCCGCACCGCGCGCCGCCGTGCGTGCAAAATCGAGCATCGCGCTCGACTTCCGGTCGCCGGGGATGATGAACTCCCGCAGCGGCGGCAGACTCTCTTCGATGGCAGTCCCCTGCGCCTCGAGCTCCGCGATCATCTCCTCGGTAATATGCGGCGCCTTATTGCGGCTCGCAAAATCCGCCATGAGCAGTCCGAGCTTCTTCTGCACCGCAAGGATATGATCCTTCACATGCTCGTTTTCCACAAACGCGCGCGCCATGCCGAGCGCGGAGCCGAGGCTGTCCACCATACCGTATACCTCGACGCGCAGGCTGTCCTTATTCACACGCTCGCCCGTGAAGAGACTCGTCTGCCCCTGATCGCCGGTTTTCGTCGTCACACCCATTGCCGTTCCTCCTTCATATAGATGGATGTGCCCGGCCGTGCGCGTACACGGTCGGGCATTTGAATGCCGATATATGTTCAGAAAATCTCCGTCTCGCTGAAGAAAATATGAACCTCGCGCGCGGCGCTCTCCGGACTGTCGGACGCATGGACGGCGTTCTCGCTCCCGTTCTTCGCAAAGCGCTTGCGGATGGTTCCCTCAGCCGCGTTCGCGGGATTCGTCGCACCGTGCAGCTCCCGCACGCGCGCGATCGCATTCTCCCCCGCGAGCACCATCGCCACGAGCGGCGCGGACGTCATGAACGCCGAGAGCTCACCGTAAAAGGGCTTGGCGAGATGCTCCTCGTAGTGAATGCGCGCGATGCGGTCCGTCATCTGCATCATCTTCATCGCGCGGATCGTGAGCCCCGCATCCTCGTACGCCTTCGTGATGTCCCCGATGTGATGTGCCCCGACGGCGTCCGGCTTAATGAGAACCAATGTCTGTTCCATTACTTCAACTCCTCAATCATCTTTTCATACTCTGCGGCGAGTGCGGCGTAGTTCGCAGCCGCATCCTGCAATGCCTCGATCTCGTCGTCGCGCAGCGCGCGCACAATCTGCGCAGGGGAACCGAACACGAGCGAGTTCGACGGGATCTTCTTGTGCTGCGGCAGAAACGTCCCCGCGCCGATCACGACATTCTCGCCGATCTCAGAATAGCCCATCACGACGGATCCCATGCCGATCAGCGTATTGCTGCCGATGCGGCTGCAATGCACAACGGCATTGTGTCCGATGAGCACGTCGTCCCCGATGTGCACAGGCACATCGCGCATGACGTGAATCGTCGCGTTCTCTTGGATATTCGTGCGCGCGCCGATCGTAATCGGCTGAAAATCACCGCGTACGACGGCCCCGAACCAAACGCTCGAACCCGCGCCGATCGTCACATCGCCGATCACTGCCGCCGACGGTGCGATGAATGCCGTAGGGTCGATCACGGGCGTCTTGCCCCGGTAGGGCAGGATAATCTTGTCCATCAATACGCGCCTCCTCAGCGTTGTTCTTTCCTCTGCTCCGTCCTATTATACCATGTCTATTCCTTTTCCAACAAGAATTTTTTGAGCGCCCGAATTCTTTGTTCGCGCAGCCATGCACCGATCTGTGCGCCCGCGAGACCGGGAGGCGCGTCCCCGCCCGTCACGCGCAGCATCACAGCGAGATACTCTGCCCCATGCGCGAGATAGTCCGGCAGCGTCCCGTGATCCGCACGGATGACGGCGGCGAAATGCTCCATAGAAAGTCCCGACCGGCCGATGCCGAGCAGGAGATCCGCGATCTTTCCGACATGCGTGAGCCGCGGCGCGCGCATATGCGCGCGAATCACGAACGACGCCGCTTTCATCCACATATGCGGCAGCGTCATGCGCCGGTTCCACGCGGCGAGCACATCGCCCCCGCGCTTCTCGTGTCCGTAATGATGCGGCAGCATCTCTTCAGGCGTCGTCCCCTTGCCGATGTCGTGCACGAGCGCCGCGAACCGCGTCCGGACATCGTCCGTCTCAGCCGCCACAGCGTCCACAATCGCCATCGTGTGCTCAAAGGCGTCGCCCTCCGGATGAAATTCCGGCGGCTGCGTCTTGCCGCAGAGTGCCGCGATCTCGGGGAAGCTCACGTCGAGCAGCGCGGCATCTGCAAGCACGCGGAAAAACACAGAGGGACGCCGCGCCGCAAGCGCGCGGCGCAGCTCTCCCATCAACCGTTCGCTCGGCTCATTTTGCAGCTCCGCCGCACAGGATCGCATATAGGCAATCGTTCCCGGCGCCACCGTAAAACCGAATACTGCCGCCTGCCGCGCCGCACGCAGCGCACGCACAGGGTCCTCGGTAAAATGCGCCGATACCGCGCGGATCACGCCCGCCGCGATATCCGCGCGCCCGCCGTACGGATCGATCAACGTTTCATCGGGGAGCTCCTGCGCCATCGCGTTCATCGTCGTATCGCGTCGATAGAGATCCTCCTCAATCGTCACGGAAGGATCGAACGTGACGTCAAAGCCGCGATAGCCCGCGCCCGTCTTGACCTCCTTGCGCGCAAACGACACCTCGGTGCGGCACCCGTCAATATGGACATGATAGACCGGAAAGGACTTCCCGATCTTCTCCGCGCGCGGAAAAAGCGCGCAAAAATGCGTCTCCTCCATGCCCGCGAGCACATAGTCCACATCGTGCGCCGCAGTCCCGCGGAAGAGATCGCGCACGCAGCCCCCCACGCGAAAAACACGTGCTCCCGCGCCGCGTACGGCGTCCGCAAATTCGCGTTCCGTCATGCACACACCCCCTCCAATAAAAAAAGCATCACCTGCGCGATGCTCTTGCACTCTATGGTGGGCCCACTTGGACTTGAACCAAGGACCGACCGGTTATGAGCCGGTTGCTCTAACCAACTGAGCTATAGGCCCCAATACAGCGAGGAACACAGCGTTCTCCGCTTTCAAAAAAACCTGCGCGCCGCGCAGGTATGATAAGCGATGGAGCGGAAAACGAGGCTCGAACTCGCGACCCCCACCTTGGCAA
>CAUQAR010000081.1:0-7321 GCA_963515775.1 uncultured Selenomonas sp.
ACTTAAACGGTCGTTCCCTTGTGAGAAATTTGTCAACTGTTCTTGACAATATCATTCTGCATCCAAACTTTCGCGTCACTTGTGGTTCGACTCGATGTGAGATTGTCCCGCCGTTTAGTAGGAGGCGGCGAACGGGTATCTTATTGATGCTGCGGAGCATAAAACCAGAAGGGCGGCGCGGCACTACACTCATCTAAAAAGAGGAATGTGAGACCGCCGCTTTGCAGTCCGAAGGACTGTGCGGCGGAATGAACAATATAACGATACCGGTCTGCCGCGACGTTTGTGAGGCAGCGAGAAAGATACCCTGAGCCGCGATTGCACAGATACGTTATGCCGCCGTATATTGTTACTGGGCACGGCACTGATCTGACCCCAAAAAGTTAGACCTACTAATTTTTGGAAGGGATCACAATGCAAAAGTATAGCCTCGCGCAAAAGCTAGTCGTCGTGCAAGCGCATCGTGCGGGGGCGCATCTCGCCGGTGTGTAAAATTTTTCTGTCTAGCCGCGAGGGGGCTCCTGATTTACCCGTCGGGCTTCTTCTTTTGTATAGAGTAAATCGAGCTTGTCGAACATTTTTATATACAGTTCGGCAAGTTTTTCTTTGTCGATGAAGGGATCGCTTTGTGTGGAGGTAATATAGTCAAAGTGATCGAATCCCTTGTAGGAGAGCGCGTCGGAAATTTGGTTTTTGGTGCCGGCACTCAGATCGTTAAAGTAGCGATCGCAGATGAAGGCGATGTCGTAGAGGTCGCGCAGCGTATCTCTCCCTTGATATGCGCTCGCCTTTAATTGACACAGGCGATCGATGGTATAAACTTCAATTCCGTCCCGGCACAGGTGATCATCGGGACGGATATTTTTGTTGCGATAGGAGATCTCAATCTTGAGCGGCGTTCTTTCCGGCACATAGCTGAGCAGAAAACGCGAGACGGTCGGCGTATCTTTTGCCGTGCGATACGTGATCCGGTGCGCTTTACAAAATGCGTCGACGAAGGCGTTCGCTTTCTTATGAGACGCGTCAAGATCGATGTCCTCAGAGAACCGATCCAAGCCGTACCGCAGCATCAGCGCCGTACCGCCTTTTAAGATGAACGCGTTGCTTACTTTGTTGAGCGCATATAGAAACTCCTCTATGATTTTTCTATGTCGTTGCCGATCCATGTTGATGTTCCTTCCACCGAAGCCACTTCATCATATACTCTTTTTCGATGAATCGATCAATCTCACTCCATTGGGGGTGATTGCGCAGCATATAGATTTTTTGAAAGAGCTCGTCGTCATATTGATCCGTGCAGATGAAATCGCTGCGCATCCCTTGCAGATTGGAAAAATCTCCGGCGAGGAGCATGTCGAGACAAGCGCGGATATGGTTTGCCACGAAACATGTTCCCGCGCCGGTCGGAGGAGCGTCGTGCCACTCTATGCCGTAGTCGTGATAGAAGGATTCTTCCGACGTTAAAAGAGGAATATGCGTCCAGTCGAGAGAAGCGGGATGCCAGTCTCCTGCAGTGGCCAACGCGCATGGCAGATTGAGTGCATAGCGGCCCGAGATGTATTGCATCATATCCTCCTTTCCAACAAACGATGCCTTTGAGAATACTTATTTCCGCTTTCCCATCCCGATGGTGAGCGCATTGACGATAGGAACGCGGTCTCCAATCCTGCGCACAATGATTGCTCCGCCGAGCGTGAGGAGGAGCGTCGCAGCATAGAGCCCGAGGGCGATGGGGGCGGTGAGGACGTGACCGCGGGCATGAATGAGCATCAGCAGATAGGTGATCGCGACGGGGTGCGCGAGGTAGACGAAGTAGGAGTGCTTGCCGAGCACTTGAAAGGCGCGTCCGAGCAGATTCTCTGTGCCGAGGTGCGTGAAGAATGCAAAGAGCGCGAGCGACGCGCACATCGTGTAGAGGATGCCGAGCGGCGAGAGTTGATGCGCGGTGTAGATAGCCTCGAGCGGGCTGTAACCATCGACGAGAATCAGCTTGTAGTACCACGCGAGGAGCAGCCCGAGACTTAAGAGGCCGATCCCATAGAGTGCGCGCGCCCGATGCTCCATCATCGCGCGGAATGCGTTAAAGTGCAGAGCGATGTAGCCGCCGAGCAGGAAGATGAAGACGTAGTGCATGACCCAATAGTTCAGCCGATAGAGCAGCAGCGCGCGCAGAAGGGTTCCCTCGGGCAGGCTGTAGACGTAGAGATTGAATGCCGTATCGAAGCTCGACCAGTAGTCGAACGCGATCTGCGCAGCGAGGATCACGCCGAGCAGTGGGCGCGTCATGTGCCGCAGCAGCACGCGCCAAAGCGGCATGAGAAGGTAGAACCAGATGAGAATCACCATGAAGTAGAGCTGATACTTCGCATTCCCGAAGAAGAGAATCCCCGGCCACGAGAGGAGCGGCGGAATGCCCGTCCCGTAGTAACACGCGTCGTGCAGGATGTAAAATACCGACCACACGAGATAGGGGAGGGCGACCGCGCGCCCGCGCCGCAGCAGGAAATCCCGATAGGAAAAGGGCGCGGAGGGATCTTTTCCGTAGAACAGACCGAACGCGGAGATGAAGAAAAAAATCGGCACGCTAAAGCGCGTGCCGATGTCAAAAAGCGCCACAAGATGCAGATTCGGCGATGGATTCGCGAGGTACTCCGCACCGATGTGAATGCCGATCACGCCCATCATGGAGATGCCGCGGATCGCTTCGACCGCGAAGAGGCGCGGCGGCTTATTCGATGACATAGGTGACGTTCACAACCCCTTCGACGGAGAGCTGACCCGCGGCAATCGGCGTCGCGGCAAACTCGGAAGCAGCGTCCTTTGCCATCGCCGCATAGCGGATGCTGTTGTACGGCTGCATGGATGCGTCCGCAGAGGTGATGCTCGAAACGCGGACGATCCGGACGCCGGCCGCAGCGGCAAGCGCGTCCGCCTTTGCGCGCGCGTCACGCATTGCCCCTGCGAGTGCGGTGTTTTTCGCGGCGACGAGGTCGCTTGCGGTGAATTCGAGTGAATCGATGCGATTTGCCCCCGCGGCGAGCGCGGCGTCGATGACGCGTCCCACCTTGCTGAGGTCATGCACGGTGATGACGACCATATTCTGCGCCGTATAGCCGACGAGCTCCGTGCGTCCGTCATCGCGCGTATCCCAGCGCTGGGAAAAATCGTAATGTGTCGTCTGGATGTCGCTGTCCGCAATGCCGAGCGCCTTCACCGCACTGTGGACGCGTGCCGTCCGCGCGGCGTTGTCCGCGTGCGTCTTTGCCGCGTCCTTGGCCTCCGTGACGACGCCGACCGTAATGGCTGCGGTGTCGGGGGCAACGTGCGTGACGCACGTCCCGCTGATGCTGAGCGTTGCGGGATATCCTTCCGCCGCCGCCGCACCGGTTGCCGGCCAAATGAGCAGAGCGGCGAGCGCCGCAGTGCAGGCGAGCGCGCCGAGGGAGAAGCGTTTCATGAGAGATACCTCCGTTTCATCCGTGAATCAAACCGTACTGACGATACAGCATCCGCGTGCATGCGCTTCATCGAAGGAGAATCACCCCTGCGCAGTCCCAAGGAGCCGTTCGTTGTACTTCTTCGCGGCCATATATGCCCAGATCGCGCAGATCGGGAACGTGAACAGCAGACCAATACCGAGCGTAAAAATGGCGATGACGATGTTGACGAGGAACATGATGATCGCACCCTTGACCGTCGCATAGAGCATGCCGAGCGGTCCGAAGAAGAAGCCGAGACCCGCGGCAAGTCCGGCGTTTTTCGTCGATTGCACGACGACCGGATGCACCGGATATCCCGCGTCCTGCGCTGCCGGCTGTGTGTTCTGTTCATTGTCCATGATAACATCTCCTTCTAAAGATAACCAAAAAATCCTTCGCCCAGTATAATGCAAAACGCTGCGAATTGCAAACAAAGCGGGCGAAAATCCCGGTTGGCGTGTTATTGCAGGATGGAAAGAGAATCGCAGCAATCCTCTTGACATTTATATCTATATATCGTAATATTAGGATATATAGATGTAAAGGGGGTGTGAAATGTATAAGGATGAGGAAAATATGCGCGCGGCTGAGATGCTGAAGGTCTTGGGGCATCCGATTCGTCTCTGCATCGCGCGGAATCTGTGGCGGCGGGGCAGTTGCAACGTGTCGCATATGCAGGAGCGTCTTGGCGAGCCGCAGTCGACGGTGTCGCAGCAGATCGCAAAGCTCCGTGCGGCGGGGATCGTCGAGGGGGTGCGCAGCGGCACGGAGATTCGCTATGAGATGGTCAGCACCGAGGCGGCAAAGCTGCTCGCCGTACTTTTTCCGGAGGAGGAAGGACAATGAGGGAGCGACCTTTGGCAGCCCCAGATCGCGCGCTGTGCGTTGCGTGTGGCACATGTGAGGACGTATGTCCACGTGGAGCGATCAGCGTTTGGCGCGGGACGTTTGCGGTGACGGATGCGGCACGCTGCGTGGGATGCGGCATGTGCAGCCGCGCATGTCCTGCAAGCGTGATCCGGATGGAGAAACGGACATGAAAAAACAATGGTATCATTATCTGTGGGTGTACTCGCTCGTCTTTTTCGCGCTCGGACTATTTCATATCATGTTTGCGTGGCTCGGTCTCATCAGCTTCATCCTGCCGCTCTTCTTTGCTTTTGGGCGCGGGACGAAGGGCTACTGCAACAGGTACTGCGACAGGGGGCAGTTTCTTCGGATGTTCGGCGACGGGCTCGGGCTTTCGCATAGGAACGAGTTGCCCGCGTGGATGAAGGGCAAGACATTCCGCTATGCGGTGATGATTCTTTTTTTCTCGACCTTTGGGAGCATCCTCTATGCGACGTGGCGAATCGCGCAGGGCGCGGACAGCCTGCGGGAGGCGCTCACGGTGCTGTGGTTTTTCCGGCTGCCGTGGCATTGGGCGTACGACGGCGGCGCCGATCCGTGGGCGGCGGCGTTCGCGTTCAAGCTGTACGGATTTTTGCTGACGTCGGAGATCGTCGCGATCGCGTCGATGCTGTATTTTAAGCCGCGCGCGTGGTGCGTCTACTGTCCGATGGGGACGCTCACGCAGATGATCTGCAGGAGTAAGAGCAAAGCGTATTTACGGGAGGTAGAACCGAGATGAAAACATATCTGATTGTCGGCGGGGTTGCGGGCGGCGCGACGGCGGCGGCGCGACTGCGCCGTCTGGACGAGCAGGCGGAGATCGTTCTCGTGGAGCGCGGCGATCATGTGTCGTTCGCGAACTGCGGGCTGCCGTACTATGTGGGCGACGTGATCCCCGCGCAGGAGGATCTGCTCGTGCAGACGCCGGCACAGCTCAAGGGCATGTTCCGGATGGACGTGCGCGTTAGGAGCACGGTGACGGCGGTGGACGCGGCGGCGCATACGGTGACGATTTGCCCCGCGGAGGGCGCGCCCTATACGCAGCGCTATGACAAGCTCCTGCTCGCGCCGGGCGCGGCGCCGCTCACGCCGCCGATTCCAGGACTCAGGGATGCGGCGGAATACGTCTACACGCTGCGGTCAGTGGCGGATGCGGAGCGGATCAAACGCGCTGCAAAGGTGCTCTTGGAGCGCGGTAAGGGGCGCGCGGTCGTGGTCGGCGGCGGCTTTATCGGCATAGAGATGGCGGAGAACCTCAGACGCCGCGGGCTGTCCGTCAGTCTTGCGGAAGCCGCGCCGCAGATTTTACTTCCATTTGACGCGGATATGGCACGTCTGCTTGAAAATGAAATGCGGGCGCAGGGCGTCGCGCTCTATCTCGGAAACGGCGTAAAGGAATTTGTCCGCAGAGCGGACGGGATCGATGTTCTCCTCAGCGACGGAACGAAACTCCCTGCGGATATGGTGATCCTCTCCATCGGCGTGCGTCCCGATACGGATTTTCTAAGAGGGAGTGGGATAGCGCTCGGGGAGCGCGGGCATATTCTCATCAACGAATACCTCGAAACGAGCGCGCCGGATGTGTATGCCGTGGGAGATGCCGTATTGACGCATGATTACCGCACGGGTGAGCGGCGGGGGCTTGCGCTCGCGGGCCCTGCGAATCGGCAGGGGCGCTTGGCGGCGGACAATATGGCGGGACGCCCGCATGTCTACCGCGGCGTGCAGGGGACGTCGATCCTAAAACTCTTTGATCTGCAGGCGGGTGTGACAGGGGATAATGAACGGATGCTCCGGCAACGCGGGGAGGAATATCGGACGGTCATCGTCCATCCGCGCGATCACGTCGCCTACTATCCGGGATCGTCCATCATCACGTTGAAGCTGATCTTTTCCCCCGAGGGGCGGGTGCTCGGCGCACAGGCGGTCGGAGAAAACGGCGTTGATAAGCGCATCGATACGATCGCCGCACTGATGCGCTTCGGCGGTACGGCGGAGGAACTCTCCGAACTTGAACTCGCCTACGCGCCGCCCTTCTCGGGCGCGAAAGATCCTGTCAACATCGCGGGCTACGCGGCACAGAACATCCTCGATGGGATCGCCGATCCGCTGCCGCTCGGCGCACTTGACGCCGCCCTTGCGGCGGGAGCGCAGCTGATCGACGTGCGCTTTGCGGAACTCTATGCCGCGGGACATCTGCGCGGCGCGAAAAACATACCGCTCGGTAAGCTGCGCGAGCGGATCGGGGAACTCGATAAGAACGCGGAGTACCTGCTCTACTGCATGATCGGTCAAAAATCCTATTACGCGGAGCGCATCCTAAAGCAGCACGGCTTCCGCGTACGTACGCTAGCGTGCGGCTATCATATGCTCAAGGAACTCTTTCCGGAGCGTATCACCGCAGAGTGAGTGCGATAGAATTTTCGTGTCAAAGCATGGCGAATACGCTGTTCTTCCCCAGTGAAGGACGGCGTATTTTTGTGCCGTCCGCTATGGCGGGATGCAGTGCAAGTATCCATTTGACTTTTTGCTGTTTTTTGTGTAATATAGAGCGTAGTTTTTAGAATTGCATACGATGAAATGATATGCAAAAGAATTGCACGCAAGGGAGAACGATATTATGGCAAAGGAAACGCATGAGTTTCAGGCCGAGACGAAGCAATTACTGGATATGATGATCCATTCGATCTACACGAACCGCGAGATCTTTCTGCGCGAGCTGATCTCGAACGCCTCGGACGCGATCGACAAGCTCCATTTCGAGAGCCTGACGAACCGCGATATGCTCGAAGGCAATGACAGCTATGAGATATTCTTGGTGCCGGATGCGGCGGGCAAGACACTGACGATCTCCGACAACGGCATCGGCATGTCGCGCAGCGAAGTCGTCGAGAACCTCGGCACGATCGCAAAATCCGGCACAAAGGCGTTCATGGAGCAGCTCGCGAAGG
>CAUQAR010000082.1:0-7317 GCA_963515775.1 uncultured Selenomonas sp.
CGCCTAGCTTTGTCATATCGTCGGATGCTTCGGTTGACGTAGGTTGTGTCTACGCCTGCCCTCGCATCCTCCTCATTCCGCGCTATGCATCAAATCTTGCGCCCCACTTAGCTTGCGGCTCGATGTGGGATTTTCGCGTCTAGCGGTGTACCTTTCGTGCTGCGTGGCATTTGCCGCAGCGATTTTTAAGCCGTGCTTTTTTCGCAAGGCAAATGGCAAGCGGCACCGATATAATACCTATTTGATACAATTCTCCATGTACGAACAGCCATCACCAGAAAGGAGGCTCCCATGACGCGAATACTTTGCTGCATCATCGCTGTATGCGCGCTCCTCGCTGTATTCGGCGCCCTGCCTGCGGCGGCACAATCCGCCCCGCAGGTCGCGCGGCTTTCCCTCGTGACGGAAAATGCGTGGGACATCGACCAAGCGACGATCGACACGCTCGACGATATGGTCGCGGACGCCCTCCACATGCCGTTCGGGGGCGTCATGGGGTGGACGCAGGACGTAGACGAGCACGACCTCTTTGCCGCCTATGATGCGGCCTATGAGATGAAGAGGACGCCCAAGGGCAGACCGGACTATCTGGAGATTCTGCGGATGACGGCACAGGTTACGGACGCGGACCTTGCCGTTCTGCCCATCCTTGAAACGTACAGCGAAGAGATCTACCGCGGATGGGATTTCTGCGGCGAAACATATCTTGAGAGCCGCGCGACGGTTCGGCTTATCGTCTATGACCGGCAAAGAGACGAGCTGCTCGATCGCCGTGTCTCGCGCGTCTTTTCTAACGAGTACTCCGTGAACGGCAGGGCGGAGATACTTGCATGCGATGCCATGCGCGCCGTACTCGCGGAGGTTCGCCTCAAAGAGCGCGTTAAGGATCTGCGCGATGCCGCGCGCAGCGGGTCGTTCCGGCAATAGCCGTTCTCCGATATATTCGTGCGCCTCATATAAATACGCCCCCTATGTGACCGTTTTCACATAGGGGGCGCATATATTTTTATGAGAGGTTACGGGCGAAATTTCCAGTTCGTTTGGTCGAGATTCCGCATGGTCTTGACGCAGTAGTCGACGAGGACGTCGAACATCTTTCTGCCCTTCTCGGCGGTACCCTTTGTCGCGTCGCCCGTCTGCGCGGTGTCCGTGAGCTCGGAGAAATCCCACTTGATCGACATGAGCGATGGGAGATCTTTCGGGACCCTGCATGTGGCCAGCTCCGGCTCGCACCAGTCCGGGAAGAGGTGGTAGGCCATGGAGGTCTCTCCCTCTCCGGCGTGTCCGAGACCGTCCCAGACCTCGAACGTACCCGCGGGCAGCAGCTGCCCCGCGGTGACCCACCACTGATCGAGCGCCGCGATGCGCGCATCGGGGTAGACCTCCTTGATCTTGCGCGACGCGATCTCGATCGGCGCGATATTCCCGTCGTGCCCGTTGACGAGCAGGATCGTCTTTATCCCGTTGCGAATGATCGATTCCACGAGATCGTAGACGACCTGCGTCACCGTGTCGTAGCCGAGCGTGAGGGAAAAGGGAAATGAATCGTAGTGCGCGCTGTATCCCACGGGAACGGGGGGCAGGACCAGCATATCGCCGAGCTCGTCGGCGATTTTCTTTGCAAGCGTATAGGAGACGATGGTGTCGCATCCCTCCGCGAGGTGCTGCCCATGCGCTTCACAGGCGCCGATGGCGAGCGCCGCCTTCTTGAAGTTTCCTTCCTTGACCTGATGTGCGGTCATCTTCCACAATTCGTTCAGCATGATGGTTCCTCCTATGTGCAATAGAACCTGTGCACGGCCGTGCGCGATGCAGGCTGCATGCGGCTGCCGCATTTCGTATAAACATCGAGAGAGTGTCTCTCATGATGCGCTGAATCATATCCCGCGGCAGATCGGCTGTCGCCGGATCAGTGCAGGTAATTTCTGCGTTCGATGATATTGATTTGTTCAGAGGAAATGCGCAGCGCCTTCTCGAGGTCGCGCTCCTTCATCGCGGCGACGATCAGCTTGTGTGCGTCGAGCGTCTTCTCTACGCTCATGGCTTTCATATCCTCGATGAGGTCTCGCTGCAACACGTTGAGCACCTTGAGCAGCGCGTCGATCAAATAGTCGTTTTGCGTCAGTCGGGCGATGAAGATATGAAACGCCGTGTTTGCCTCCAGATATTTTTTGACCCAGTCCGCATCCGTGGGGAGGATTTTGACGTTCGCCAGCCGCGCCAGCTCCTCTAGGTCCTCGTCGGATGCGTAGCGCACCGCATATTCGACACCGGCACGTTCGAGGATATTGCGGAACTGATACAGATTTTGCAGCTCCTTGAGGGTCAGTTTTTTTACCATATAGCCCTTGCGGGGGATCTTGTAGAGCAGATTTTCCTGACACAGGATGGTCAGCGCTTCGCGCGCGGGGGTCTTGCTGACGCTGTACTTCTGCGAAATTTCAGCTTCTGTGATAAATTGTCCGTCGGCATAGGTGTTGTTGCAGATTTCGCTGCGCAGCGCATCCAGAACGATCGTAGTGATGGACGCCTTATGGTTTCGTTTGATATTCATGACAGTCCTTCTTAATTCTTGTAAACAGCGGAATCCTTCCGTTTCCTATTATATACGTCTTCTATGAGATTTGCAAGATTGAAATATTTCTGATATATTTTACGATCTATTCTGATAGATTGTGGAGAATCGTTGATTTATAAGACTTTATTGACATCTGAATATTTTTAATGTATGATGGAGACATCAAAGATATATCATTGAGATAATTCTGGCATATATGCGTCATGCGATTGGGTTCTCCGCCTCCGCAGACGGCGCGGAACTCCTTTGGTTAGATGCAGGACGCACCGTCTCTCATGCGGCTTGGGGGAGAGGCGCGGCTTGTAAGAACAAGATAAGGAGGTAAATATGGACAGAGAAACAGCAGTGAAATCCGGCAGACAGGCCGAAGCGATGCCGGATGATCAAGAGTATATGTCTGAACCCGTGCCGCTTTCCGCGCGGCACGCGACGAAGGACCAGGTGATGGTCTGGATCGGTTTCGGCTATGTCGTCACAGGCCTTGTTGTCGGCGGTCAGATCGGCGGGCAGGGCGGTACGGGACTCTCGCCGCTGACGGCATTCCTATCCGTCGCCTTAGGCATGGGCTTTCTGTTCTTTTTGACATCGCTCATCGGGATTGCGTCGCAGCAGACGGGATATAATCTTTCCCTGCTGTGCCGCTTCAGCTACGGGATGCGCGGCTCGACCCTGCCGCTCGGCATGATGTCCCTCATGACGCTCGGCTGGTTCGCCAGCATTGCGGGCATGATCGGGCAGATTTGGGGCGCGTGGGTCGGAAATCCCTCGGGGATTACGGTGTTTGATCCGAACGCCTACGGATTCCAAGGCGTGAAAGCCATCACGCTGGAAGAGTTCCTCTCCACGTTCATATGGGGCTTGGTCTTCACTTATACGGCGGTCAAGGGCATGGGCGCCATGGAGAAGGTCGCCAATCTGTTTGCTCCGCTGATCCTCATCGTTGCAGTGGTCATGGGGCTGGTCTATATCTCGCAGGCGGGCGGCGTCGGTGCGTTCCTTGCGAAGGCGGAGACGGTCGGCGGCATGAGTATGGGCACCGCGATCACCGCGGTGGTCGGCAGCTGGATCGCGGGCGCGATCATGGGGGCGGATCTGTTTCGCTTCAATAAGAACATTACCGCAGTTTGGTGGTGCGCCGCCGCGTGCTTTATCTTTACGAATCCCATTCTGAATATCGTCGGCTACATCGGCGCCGTGCAGACAGGCGATTTCAACTATGTCATGTATATGTTGGGCGTCAGTATTCCGGTGGCGATCCTCGGCGTGATCGTATGGACGTCGGCACTCTGGACGACGGATAATGGAGAGCTCTACTGCAACGCCCTCTATACGGGGCCGGTGCTCCGTTCCTACGGCTTTCATGTGAGCCGCAGGCAGGTCGTGATCGTCGTCGGGGTACTGGGGACCATTCTTGGAAGTTTGGCGTTCTATCAGCTGTTCTTTGCGGATTTCATCAACATCCTCGGTGTGATGGGGCCGCCGATCGCCTCGCCGATCCTTGCCGATTACTTCGTGTTCGGTAGGAAAAAGTATGCGGCGGAGGCACTGCCGCATCAGCCTGCGGTGCGCTTTGCGGGGCTTATATCCTTCGCTGTCGGCGCAGTGGTCGCACTCTACTTCTCCTACGGCGGGGGGCTGCCGGGCCAGTTCCCGTCGGGCGTGTTCGCGATGATCGTCTCATTCGTCGTCTATGTCGCGCTCTATCGGCTCTTGCCGGATGCCGCGGCCGATGCCGCGATACGCGTGCAAATCAAATGACGACACTGCAACGGCGCATCTAAAATCGGCGCAATAAAAAAACCTCCCGACATGCGGGAGGTTTTTTGCCGTACCGTGATCAAACTTTTAATTACGCAAGCATCGAGCGGAGGAACCAGATCTGCTTTGCATAGTTCTGGATGTGATCCTCCATGAGGTTCGTTACGCCGAACACATCGTCCTTGTCCGCGAGCGCGCGGATCGAGGCAGCCTGATCGCGCAGCGTTTCGAGGTCGGCAAGCGTAGTCTGGAGCGCTTTCTTCTGATCGACGACGCCGTCGGGCCGCTCGCTGAGCGTTGCAAGCGCGAGATATTCCTTCAGGCTGGCGACCGGCTGCTCACCGCACATCTTGAGGATTTCGGCACTCTCGTCGAGCACATCCGCAAAGGAATCGTAGAGCGACTCGAGATATTCGTGAACGGCCTTGAACTGCGAGCCGACCACATTCCAGTGGAGGTTATGCAGCTTGATGTAACCGAGGCCGATGTTGGCGATGTAGACGTTGACAGAGTTGGTAAGTTCCTTATTCATTACAAAATCTCCTTTTCATAAAACACATACAGATACGTTCATATCTGTGCACTAACTGTTTATGTATGTCATTATACCTATGAAGCTACTATTTGTCAATAGCAATTATTAAATAAATTTATAAAAACTTTGGATGGGGTGCGGATATATCGCAGAGAAAAGATTCTTTCCATATATTGACAATCCGAAGAAGATATGTATAATAAACATATCTGTTAAGTATGGTATATGAATTCTCCAAAGGAAAGGGGCATCCCCTCATGAGTGACAAGAAGTACCGTTTTGAGACGCTCCAAGTCCGCGTCGGACAGGAGCAGCCGGATCCCGCGACGGACGCGCGCGCCGTCCCCATCTACCAGACGACCTCCTATGTGTTCCGCAGTGCGCAGCACGCCGCCGACCGGTTCGGCCTGCGCGATCCCGGCAATATCTACGGGCGGCTCATGAACCCCACGCAGGATGTTTTCGAGCAGCGCATCGCGGCGCTCGAGGGCGGCGCAGCGGCACTTGCCTTCGCCTCCGGCGCGGCGGCAGTGACGGCAACGATCCAAGCGCTTGCCCATGCGGGCGATCACATTGTCTCGCAGCAGACCATCTACGGCGGCTCGTTCAACCTCCTCAAGCACACGGTCAAGGAGTGGGGCATCGACGTCACCTTCGTCGACCCCAAGGGCGGCGCGGCGGCCTATGAGGCGGCCATCCGCCCGAATACGAAATGCGTCTATCTCGAGACCGTCGGAAACCCGAATGCCGACCTCGTCGACATCGAGGCGATCGCAGAGATCGCGCACCGTAACGGTATCCCCGTCGTCATCGACAACACCTTTGCAACACCGTATCTGCTGCGCCCCATCGAGCACGGCGCGGATATCGTCGTGCATTCCGCAACGAAGTTCATCGGCGGACACGGTGCGGCGCTCGGCGGCGTCATCGTTGACAGCGGTAAATTCGATTGGAAGGCGTCGGGACGCTTCCCGCATCTCACTGAGCCGAATACGAGCTATCATGGGCTGAGTTTTGCTGATGCGCTCGGTGCTGTGGCGTTCATCGTCTACATCCGCGCGCTCATCCTGCGCGACACGGGGGCGACCATCTCTCCGTTCCACGCATTTCACTTCATTCACGGCCTTGAGACGCTGTCCCTGCGTGTCGAACGTCACACGGCGAACGCGCTGAAGCTCGTCGATTTCCTCAGCAAACATCCGAAGGTGGCGAAGGTCAATCATCCGTCGCTTGCGGATCACCCCGACCATGCGCTCTATCGGCGGTACTTTCCGCACGGCGGCATCTCCATCTTTACCTTTGATATCAAGGGCGGACAGGAAGAAGCGTACCGTTTCATCGATAAGCTCGAGCTCTTTTCCATCCTCGCCAACGTCGCGGATGTGAAGTCGCTCGTCATCCACCCGGCGACAACGACGCACTCCCAAATGAGTGCCGAGGAGCTCGCGGCGTCGGGCATCAGCGCCGGCACCGTGCGCCTCTCCGTCGGCATCGAGCACATCGACGACCTCTTGGACGACGTGCGCACGGCGCTCGATGCGGTCTGATCCGATTGAAAAAACTCCTTGCCAATGCGTCAGCGCCTGTGCTATAATGCCTCATGTCGCTGTCATGCGATGGAGAGGTGTCCGAGTGGTCGAAGGTGCTTGACTCGAAATCAAGTGTGGTGATGAGCCACCGTGGGTTCGAATCCCACCCTCTCTGCCAGTAAATACAAGGCTTCCGAGCATTTCGCTTGGAAGCCTTTTTCTGTTCTATTTTTATTTTTGACATCATTTTTGACATCATGGCATTTATCGGCCGTATTTCTCTTCACACTTGACTACTTTTTCGGTGACGCCCTCCTGCATCTGCTCCGTATTATGCACGTATCGGTCCATCGTGAAGGATGCGGAGGCGTGACCAAGGCGCACCTGTATCTTCTTCGCGCTGATTTCCTGCTCTGCGAGGAGTGTTGCATGTGTGTGGCGGAACGAGTGAAAGCGCAGATTCGCGGGGAGCTGCAGCCGCTGTTTGAGGTCGGCGAAGAGATGCGTCACAGCGGTCAACGTGATTGGCTGTGTCTCGTCACGCAGAGAGCGGAAAAGATAGCTGTCCTTTGTGAGAGGAACACCCTGCCGCAGGAGGATCGCCGTGAGCGTCTTTCTCCATGCGAGGAGATTCTGCACGGCAGCAGGGGAAAGCGTGACCGTGCGGGCACTGTATGCCGTCTTTGTTGTACCCTCGTACTCATCGGCTGCACGTTTGCGTGCCTTTGAGACGCGGATCGTCGCTGCTTTTGCGTCAAAATCCGACCAGCGCAGCGCGACAATCTCACCCCGGCGCAGGCCTGTATCCCAGGCGAACTTAAAGAGATGCTCGGTCTGTGAACCTCGGATCGCGTCAAGGAGAGCGTGATAGATCTCCGGCGTGACAATCCCCGCAGCCGTCGCTTTGTGCTTCGGCT
>CAUQAR010000083.1:0-7263 GCA_963515775.1 uncultured Selenomonas sp.
GGCTGCACAACGGCTTTATCACGATCGACAACGAGAAGATGTCGAAGTCGAAGAATAATTTCTTCACAGTGAAGGACATTCTGAAAGAGTTCCCGGGCGAGGTCATTCGCTTCTTTATTCTCCAGACACATTACCGCAGCCCGCTCGATTTCAGCGACGAGCGCCTGCGGGAGGCGCAGGCGGCGCTCGCGCGCCTGCACAATACGAAAGAGACGATCGATTCTCTTGCGGGGCGCACGGGGGCGTCGGATCACGGCGCGGCGCTTGCGACGCAGGCAAAGGAGTTCCTTGCGGCGTTCGACGCGGCGATGGACGACGATTTCAACACGGCGCTTGCGATCAGTCAGATGTTCGGCCTGTCGAAGGAGATCAACCGCTATTACCAGGAAGTAGAACGCGGCGCGGCGTTCGACGCGGCACACTTTGCGGCGGCGGCCGACGCCTACCGTACGATGGCGGGGATCATCGGCATCTTCGAGCAGGAGGAGGCGCGGGCGGACGACGGCCTTGCGGACGGCTTGATGGAGATCATCATCGGGCTGCGCCGGGATGCGCGTGCGGAGAAGAACTGGGCGTTGGCCGACCGCATCCGCGACGAACTCAAGGAGCAGGGCGTCGTACTCGAGGACACCCCGACCGGCGTGCATTGGAAGAGGGCGTAGCGGGCGGCATGAAATTTGAACGCTTTCAAGAGCTCGTGCGGATGATGTTCACGCCGGATGCGGCGGGGAACATCGTCACCCGCTACGATCATGCCGATGCGCGCGCGGTGCATCCGCTCGTCCTCGCCTATGTGGGGGACGCGTATTTTCACCTCTATGTGCGGATGCGCCTGCTCTCTTACGAACAGGCGAAGGTGCAGATTCTCGACACGTTCAGCGCACAGATCGTCTCGGCGGTCTGGCAGGCACGCGCCTACCGCGGCATCGAACCGCAGCTGACCGAAGAGGAGCGCGCGATCTATCGGCGGGCGCGCAATACGAAGAGTCATGCGCCGCGCAGTGCCTCGGTTGCCGAATACCACGCGAGCACGGGCTTTGAGGCGCTGCTCGGGTCGCTCTACATGCGCGGGGAGACGGCGCGCCTCGAGGAACTCTCGGAAGCGGCATTTCAGATCATCGCCAAAGCGATGATGGAGCAAATAAGGAACGGTCACGATGGAAATTAAACTGATTGCAAAGACCCCGAATTATCTCAGAACCTGCTGGACGGCGGCCCGCACCTGCTACAGCGCGGATTCGCCCATCGAACTCCTCACGCAGGAGAAGACGGACGAGGAGATGCTGCGTCTCATCGACCGCATCATGAAGAGCAAGCATCTGAGCGTTGTGGAGCACTGCGCCATGACGTTCGCCGTGAAGGACGTCTCGCGCACGCTCCTCGCACAGTACAGCCGCCACCGCATCGGCGTGTCGCTGAGCGTGCAGAGTCAACGCTACGTCTCCGAGCAGTCGTCCAAGCAGACGGGCGGGCTCTTTGGTCATGTTGTTCCGCATACCGTGATGGAAAACGGGGAGGCGCACGCGCGCTATATGAACTGCATGAAGGAGATACAAGCGGCCTACGACGACTTGATTGCGCTCGGCGTCGCTAAACAGGACGCACGCTTTGTCCTGCCGGGCGGCGCGTGTACGAATTTCGTCACGACGCTCAACCTGCGCTCCTTTATGGACGTCTACGAAAAACGCGTTACAACGCCGGGCGCGCAGTGGGAGATCAAGGAGATGATGATCCGCATGCGCGACCTCATCGTCGCGGCGGAGCCGTGGCTCGGGACCTACATTCCGCGCGGATGAGCCCCGTGCGAATGCGGCAGCAGGCAGGATCGGCGAGAGGAGCGCATGTATGAAACAGGAGAATCGGCACCCGGCGCCGCACGCTGAAGAGCCGCCCGTGGGGATGCTCCTCGGGCGGCATGCGGTCACCGAGGCGATCAAGGCGGGGCGCGGCATCAACCGCGTCCTGTGTGCGGACGGCATGCGCGGCAGCGGCGTGCGGGAACTGCGGGACCTCGCGCGCGAAAACGACATTCCCGTCGATATCGTGCCGCGTGCGAAGCTTGACGCAGCGGCGCAGGGCGCGCGGCACCAAGGCGTGATCGCATACGCCGCGCCCGTTTCCTATGTGCCAGTGGAGGAGATCATCGCGGATGTGCGGGCGCGCGGCGAGGAGCCGCTGCTCCTCCTGCTCGACGGCATCGAGGACCCGCAGAACCTCGGCGCGCTCCTGCGGACGGCGGATGCGGCGGGCATACACGGTATCCTCCTGCCGCGGCGGCACAGCGTACCGCTCACGGAGACCGTGGCGCGCGTCTCAGCGGGTGCGCTCGCATACGTTCCCGTCGCGCGCATCGGCAACATCGCGCAGACCATGCGCGCGCTGAAGGAAGCGGGCTTTTGGATCGCGGGCGCGGATATGGCGGGCAGCGATACCTACGACAAGGCGAACCTCACGGGGGCGCTCGTCCTCGTGATCGGGAGCGAAGGACACGGCATGAGCCGCCTCACGCGCGACCTCTGCGACTTCACCGTGCGCCTGCCCATGCGCGGGAAGATCAACTCGCTGAATGCGTCCGTCGCGGGCGCCATCCTCATGTATGAGGCGATGCGCCAGCGCACGGCGAAGGCAGAGGCCCCGCATGGCTAGGCAGCGGGAGAGCGCATATTACCTCGTCGACGGCTACAATGTCATCAACGCGTGGCCGGAGCTGATCCGCTTGCGCGAGAGCCTCGACGAGGCGCGCGACGTGCTCGTTCGTATCCTCGCAGAGTACGGAGCCTTTGAGAACTACGAAATGACGATCGTCTTTGACGCGCTCTTTACCGAGGACGAGGAACGCGTGCTGGCTCTTAGCGACCGCCTCCGCGTGATCTACACAGGCGCAGGAGAGACGGCGGACAGCTGCATCGAGCGGCTGGCCTATCGGGCCGTGCGCGACGGCCGCGAAGTCCACGTCGTCACCTCTGACAGAGCCGAGCAGAGCGTCATCCTCGGCGCGGGGGCATACCGCATTCCGTCCCCCGAACTGCGCCGCGCCGTCAAAAAGGCAAAGAAACTGATGAGGGCGGAGTACATCGCCGCGCACACACAGCCAATCGGCCGCATCGAAGTGCACGAGCGCCTCGACCGCGATACCGTCGCACGGCTTGAAGCGCTGCGCAGGGGGAAGTAAATCCGTTATGATGCAGAAATGAGGAGAGGCTATGGACGACGGCATACAGATGGTGCTTGACCTCGATTGCAATAGCGTGCCGTCCGAACGGCCTGCAATCGTAGAACATGGGGAAAAAGCCGCGTCTCATTTTGAAAAAGATACCCCTTTGACTTTGGTTCTCTTTTTTTCAACGGTGTCGGGGCAGAAGAAATGCACAACCGGAATTCTATGGCTGTTTTAGGCGACAGCATTTCTGTTTTACGGGGAATGAGGAGTCAGTCTGTCCTGCCGAGCGATGTATGGTGTCAAACGGGAGGGATTGCAATGCTTGAAAGAGAGGTCGATTACAGGCTGGCCAGGTCTCTACATTGAAATACGGCACGAAACGATATGTAATATCGGTATATAAATGACAAAAGGGGGGGCGAGAAGATGCATGACTTGGCAGCGTTGTCTGATTTGGCCACACGCGACAACGGCATCATACGCACCAGTGTTGCCGTTCGGGCTGGCATCTCAGGCAAAAAACTGGCAAGGTTGGCTTTGCGTGGGGACTTGCTTCGCATTGCACACGGCCAGTATGTATTCCCAGATGCCTTGGAGGATGAAATGCTGTCTTTGGCATACCGCTCCAAATATATCATCTTTTCTCATGAAAGTGCATTATTCCTGCACGGCATGTCGGATAGGACTCCTTTTGAGCATACAGTGACTGTTCCTAGCAATGTCAAGCTATCTCATAGCTTTGATGGTCTTTGCAAGATATATTATGTTAAGCCTGAACTATACAAGCTGGGACTGATTGTCATGAAGACGCAGATGGGGAATCCAATTCCTGCCTATGATTTGGAACGTACGGTCTGCGATATATTGCGAAGCCGTAACCGTATGGGTGAGGAAACCGTCCGAGCAGCCTTGAAAGAGTATGCTGTCCGCAAGGACAAGGATTTGCCTAAATTGGAGCAATATGCTGCTGCGTTCCGTTTAGCATCTATAGTCAGACATTATTTAGGCGTGCTGTTATGAGTGCTAAAGCAATGAGCCTGAAGGCAAAAATAAGAAACATAGCCAGAAAGAAGAATGTGCCTGCGCAAGTGATTTTGCAGAACTATATGTTTGAACGATGGCTTCTGAGGCTAGCAAAGTCTAACTACAGTGAGAAATTCGTGGTAAAAGGTGGAATTCTGGTTGCAGCTATGGTAGGACTGGAAAGTCGGGCTACTATGGATTTGGATACGATGCTGCGCCAACTGCCTCTCAACGAGGAGTCTGTCTACACGGCAGTTAAGGAAATTTGCTCCATCGAGTTAAAGGATGACGTGTCGTTTTGCTGAAGACACAGGCAGTAAATAAGGAAATATTTTTTGTGGCATTGGCAAATACGGCAAGACATCGTGGCACGACGGAGCAGATAACGGATACTTCCTCGCGCTTGACGGTGGTGGAAAATAGCGTGGAGTTGAAGCAAATGTGGGAGAAATACCGTAAGCAGTTTGCATACGCTAAGGATATTGAGTATGAAGAAATTATCGCGGAAATAGCAGGATTGTTAATAAAGTAAGTCGTGTACATGAAGAGCTTTGAAAGGATGCGAGGGGCCGGGCATGCTGTATTTGGACAGAGAAGAATGCACGCATAAACAATACGATACGAATAGGAGGCGTTGAAGATGGCAGTCAAACAGACGGCAGGCAGAGATATTTTAGGGGCGTTTGCGCCGAAATTTGCAGAGCTGAACGACGACGTATTGTTCGGCGAGGTGTGGAGCAGGGAGGATGCACTTTCCCTGCGGGACCGCAGCCTCGTGACGGTGACTGCGCTCATGGCGCAGGGGCTCGTAGATGCGTCGTTCCGCTATCATCTCGAGAGTGCGAAGGCGAATGGCATCACGCGGACGGAGATCGCGGAGATACTCACGCACGCCGCGTTCTATGCGGGATGGCCGAAGGCGTGGGCGGCGTTTCGCATGGCAAAAGACGTGTGGGCGGAGGAGACGAACGATGCCGACGACGCGATGGCGCGGCATGCGCGCCGGATGGTCTTTCCCATCGGCGCGCCGAACGATGCCTACGCGCAGTATTTCAGCGGAAAGAGCTACCTCGCGCCCCTCTCGACGGCGCAGCTCGGCATTTACAATGTGACGTTTGAGCCGGGCTGTCGCAACAACTGGCACATCCATCATGCGGTGACGGGCGGCGGTCAGATTCTCGTCTGCGTCGCGGGACGCGGTTACTATCAGGAGGATGGGAAAGAGGCGCGGGAACTCCGGCCGGGCGACGTCGTCAACATCCCGCCGAACGTGAAGCATTGGCACGGCGCGGCAAAGGACAGTTGGTTTTCGCATCTCGCCGTCGAAGTCCCGGGCGAGCATACGAGCAACGAGTGGTGCGCGCCGGTGTCCGCCGAAGCGTATGGGAAACTAAAATAATAGCAAGCGCATAAAAGCAGCCTGTATCTCGAAAACACAGGCTGTTTTTTTGCCACGACGCACGAACGGAGATCCGCGCGGTTAAAATGAAATCTTCTCGCCCTGCCAGCCCGTTGTGCGGAGAAAATCCTTCCAGCGCAGCGCGTGCGGGTTGATGTCTCGATACCATGACAGATCGCGCGTCTTTTGATAATAGCCGTATTCAACCGCGTAGCGTGTCATGCCGCAGAGTTCCTCGACGAGCGGTTCGTTCGCGGCAAAAGCGGGGAAATGGGAGAGCAGCTCTTCGCGCGTATACGCGGAGCTATATACCGCCTGCTTGCCGGTGACCGCAACGAAGGCGTCGACAATTTCCCGCGGCGAGAGGACGTCGCCGATCACGGGCAGGGAGGCGCCCGCATATCGCTCCGGATGGGAGAGGATTTCGAGAACGGCCGGTCCCGTAGCGCTTGTCGGGTCGACGAACGGCGCTTTGAAATCCTCCGGCAGATAAATCGGAAAGACGAGCGTGTCGGTGCCGTCTTTTCGATACGGCGTATAGAATTCCATGAAATTCGTATAGAAGAACGCCGGGTAGATGAAGCTGCTTTGAACGGGAAGCGTGCGGATATATTCTTCGACACGCGCCTTGTCGGTGAAATGCGGCGCGGAAAGCCTGCCGCCCGTAATTTGATCGACGTTCTCCAGACTGCTGTATACGATATGCCGCACGCCGGCCGCAGCGGCGGCGTTCGCGAGTTCTTTGCCGAGCGCCGTTTCATGCGTCGCAGGCGGTGGGAGATTGGGCGTCATCAAGAAGACCCCGTAGGAGCCGCGAAAGGCGTTCTCGAACGCGTCTTTATATCCGAGCGTCAGCGGAATATTGACGAGGTCGACGCCGCGGCGGACGAGGTCCCGCGCTTCGGGCGTATCCGTGCGCCGCGTGATCCCGCGCACAGCGAAGCGGCCATCGGCAAGCAGCGTCTTGGCGACGCTCGACCCCTGTTTTCCCAAAACGCCCGTAATCGTAATCAGCGGTTTTTTTGAACGGTTCATAACGCATCCTCCTTAAAACGTGTGCATTCTCACATGCATCATAACGCAGCGAAAGAGGAACGTAAATACGCACAATGAAGTAAGGAAACGCTTACTTTTTGGTAAGTATTGCCGGGGCATGTGGCACAGGATATAATATACGGGGAGGCGCATTCTATTGAAACAATATCGACTAGGAATAGAAGACACGTTGGAAATTCTCGGCGGCAAATGGAAAGCGCTGATCGTTTGCCTGCTCATGGCGGGAACGAAGCGGACGGGGGAGCTACGCCGCCGTATCCCCGGCGTGTCGGAAAAGGTCTTGATCCAGCAGCTGCGCGAGCTTGAGCGGGATAGGATCGTCAAACGAACCGTATACGAGCAGATGCCGCCCAAGGTGGAGTATTCGATCACGGAATACGGGCGCACCGCCGATGCGATCGTCGACGTTATGTGCGCATGGGGGCGTGAAAATATCCGCAGGCGTCAAATGACGGGCGAGCATATTGTGCTGGATGAATGGAAGAATGAGGGGAACTGAAATGAGGATGATGTAAACAAATCGAACTATAAAAAGCAGCCTGTATCTCGAAAATGCAGGCTGCTTTTTGCATCTTGGATGTACAATCTAAGTGCAACACAATTTAACAAAGAAAAGGACTCATAA
>CAUQAR010000084.1:0-7234 GCA_963515775.1 uncultured Selenomonas sp.
CCAACGTCGTCGGCACCGGCTCGCTCACCATCCCGATGATGAAAAAGCTCGGCTATCATCCGAACTTCGCAGGTGCAGTCGAGGCAGCGGCATCTACGGGCGGACAGCTCATGCCTCCCGTCATGGGGGCGGCGGCATTCCTCATGGCGGAGTTCGTCGGCGTGTCTTACATCGAGGTGGTAAAAGCTGCGGCGATCCCCGCCCTCCTCTACTTCACGGGTGTGTGGCTCGGCGTTCATTTCGAGGCAAAGAGGAAGCAGCTCAAGGGCATCCCGCGTCACGAACTGCCGAATCCGCTGACCCTCATCAAGGAGCGAGGGCATCTCGCGATCCCTCTTGTCGTCATCGTCTACCTCCTCGTCTCGGGCTATACGCCCATGCGTGCGGCACTCGTCGCGATCGTCCTCTCCATCGCCTGTGCCATGCTGCGGAAATCCACGCGCATGAAGCCGATTGAGATCGTCTACGGGCTGGAGCGCGGTGCAAAGGCGGTGCTCGGCGTGCTCATCGCCTGTGCGGCGGCGGGTATCATCATCGGAGTTGTCACCAAGACAGGGGTCGGGCTTCGTCTTGCCTCCGGACTTATCGAGATGGCGGGTGGGATGCTCCTGCCCGCGATGTTCTTCACCATGATTACGGCAATTGTCCTCGGTATGGGCGTGCCGACCACGGCGAACTACGTCATCACCTCAACCATCGCCGCACCCGCCCTCGTACAGATGGGCGTGCCCATCCTCGCGGCGCACATGTTTGTGTTCTACTTCGGCATCATCGCGGATGTGACGCCGCCCGTCGCGCTCGCCGCGTACGCGGGCGCGGGCATCAGCGGCGGAAATCCCCTCAAAACGGGCGTCAACGCCTCAAAACTTGCCGTCGCCGCGTTCATCATCCCGTACATCTTCGTGCTCTCCCCGGTCATTCTGATGGTGGACGCGACGCCGTTTGCCCTCGTCACAGCGACGCTGACGGCGCTCGTCGGCATGATCGCGGTCAGCTCCGCCCTCTGCGGTTTCCTCGCGGACCACTGCCGCCTCTACGAGCGCGTTCTGCTCGTCGCGGCCGGTCTCCTCATGATCAAGCCCGGCAGCACGACCGATCTCATCGGCCTCGCGGTCTTTGCCCTCATCCTCGTCGTGCAAAGCCGGCGGGCAAAGATGCGGGCGGCAGGCTGACCTGCGCCCCATATAGAAAAGGGGCTGTAACGAAATACCACGAACAAGAATAGGGTACCGTCATGTGGTACCCTATTTTTTATGTCCATCACACAGGAGCTGTAACGAAATTGTGTAAAAACACGATATCGTTACAGTTTTTTTGATGGCGTCATTCCCTTCTCTGCGATATGCGCGCCTCAGTTGCAGGAGGGCGCAGCAACGATACACGACACCGTATCTACCATGCCGCATTGTTACAGTTTTTGCCGCCCCCGTAGGGGCGCCGCGCTGCTGCGCCCGATAGCGATTTACGGCGGCGTGTCTAAGCATACGAAAAGGCTGTAACGTAATTGTCAAAAACACAATTCATTACAGCCCCTTTTCTATGCGTGCATTCCGCGGCGGGATTATACCGTCGGCGGTTCGCTGCCCTGTGTAATCTGTGCGGGGTCTTCGTCCCGTTCGTTTCTGCGGCGCAGGAGGAAGAAGACGATCGCGCCGCCGATCACGACGACCACGGCGCCCACGCCGATGAGCGCGCCCTTATGCCAGATGCGGAACGAGACCTGTATCGGCGTCGATTCGCCCGTTGTGAGCGTCTTGCCGAGGTTCCACGTCAGCGTCTTGCCGTCCTCCGACATGCGGTCGGCGTTCGTGCTCTGCGGGGCCGCGGGGAGCGTCATCTGATAGGTGAACGTGATGTTGCTCGCGAATGCGCCCGCACCGCCGCCGCTCTGACTCCCCGCGAACAACAGGTCGAAGTTCCAATCGTCGTAGAAGAACGACTTCGATACAGTGATCCCGGTATTCCTGCCGTCGTGCGCGGCGAAGAAATCCGCCTCGGACAGCTTGTCGAGACTCGCGTAATGCTCCGAAATCTCGTAGCCCGACATGTTGTTGTCCTTCGTCACGGGCGTGATCTGCGCGTCCGGATTCTGCTCGAGCGTCTTCGTCTTGGCCTGCTCGACGATCTCCGCGAGCATCGGCACGCTGACGAGCGTCGTCTTCAGATCCGCGCTGCCGTCGTCGTTGACGACGAGGTTCATCTCGCCGCTGAAACAGCCACTCGTCACGGCGAGCAGCCCGAAGAGGGCGATTGCCGCTCCCGCACGCAGGGAGCGCGCGCATCGGTTCAAAATCATAACATACCTCCTAATAAGTTCGTCTGCGGTTAAGCGTTTCTATTCTATCATGATCCGAAACGCTTTTGCAAGCCGCGATGCGTGTCAATATTTTCTTTTTGATGCAGTTGACAGAAAAACATATATGTTATATAGTATGCGATACATAGAAAAACAATATGTTTAAAAATGTTAGGAGAGATGACGATGGTAGCGAAAGCAGGCGCAGGGCATGAGCAGGCCCACGCGCATACACATACCCATGCACACGATCACGACCACCCGCACACACATGACCACGACCATGGACATGATCATGCGCCCGGCAAGTGGCACGCGCATACGCACGACGCGGCGCATCCGCATACCCACGGCGGCGTGAACGATTATATGCAGGCGATCTCGGCGTACCGCAAGACGTTCCCGTCGAAGCAGGAGGTGCTCGAGCGGACGCCCGACCCGGCGGTGCGCGAGATGCTGCTCTACATGGAGCAGATCGGCTGCGATACGGCGTTCGACCGGTTCGACAAGCAGCAGCCGCAGTGTGCGTTCGGCATGGCCGGCGTCTGCTGCAAGAACTGCAACATGGGACCCTGCAAGATCACGCCGAAGAGCCCGCGCGGCGTCTGCGGCGCGGACGCCGACCTCATCGTGGCGCGCAACCTCCTGCGCAGCGCGGCGGGCGGCGTCGCACAGCACGGCGCACACGCGCGCGAGGTGCTGCTCTCGCTGAAATTCGCCGCCGAGGGAAAATTGAAGCTGCCGCTGCTCGGCGCAAAGCGCATCCGCGAGGTCGCGCGTGCGTTCGGCATCACGACGCGCGGACAGAGTACGACGCAGCTTGCCGGAAAACTCGCCGATGTGCTGCTCGCCGATCTCTCGCGCGCGCTGCCCGAGGAGTACCGCTCCATCGCGGCGCTCGCGCCCGCGGAGCGGCAAAGGGTCTGGAAGAAGCTCGACATTCTCCCGATCAGCGCCTACAACGAGGTGTTCGATGCGTTCCACCGCACGGGCTGCGGCACGGACGGCGACTGGGAGAGCGTCATGAAGCAGTTCCTGCGCTGCGGGCTCGCTTTTTGCTATACGGGCGTCGTCGCGGCGAATATCGCGACGGACGCGCTCTTTGGCGTCGGCCGCCGCGCAACCTCGAAGGTCAATGTCGGCGCGCTCAAAAAGGGCTGGGTCAACATCGCCGTCCACGGGCATCTGCCGACGCTCGTCAGCGAGATCGTCCGCATCGGGCGTTCGGCGGAGATGACTGCGCTCGCGCGGGCGCACGGCGCCGAGGGCATTCAGTTCTACGGCATCTGCTGCTCGTGCCTCGCCGCGATGTACCGCTATGAGGGCGTCATCCCGCTCTCGAACGCGGTCGGCGCGGAGCTCGTCCTCGGTACGGGCGCGCTCGATCTTTGGGTCGCGGACGTGCAGGACGTGTTCCCGTCGATCATGGACGTCGCGCGCTGCTTTAAGACGACGGTTGTCACGACGAGCGACGCCGCACGCCTGCCGGGGGCGGAGCACTATGCGTACGACCACCATCACTCCAATATCGGCGAGACCGAGAATATCGCGAAGAAGATCGTCACGCGCGCCATCGAGAGCTTTGCCGCGCGCCGCGATGTGCCCGTCTTTATCCCCACGTACGAGGTGACGGCGGAGATCGGGTTCAGCGCGGAGTCCGTAGGGGAGCGGTATCACGGGTTCGGCGCGATCGCAGAGGCGCTCCGATCGGGGCAGATTCGCGGCATCGTCAACATGGTCGGCTGCAACAATCCGCGCGTTGTCTATGAGCGCGCCATTGTGGACATCGCCGAGGAGCTCATCAAGAACGACATCCTCATCTTCACGAACGGCTGCGCGTCTTTTCCGCTGCTGAAGCTCGGCTATTGCAGCCTCTCGGCGCTCGATAAGACGGGCGCGGGACTGCGCGCCTTCCTTGGCGAGGATCAGCCGCCCGTCTGGCATATGGGCGAGTGCGTGGACAATACGCGCGCCTCGACCATCCTCGGCGCGACTGCGGCCGCTGCGGGCATTGATATCAAGGATATGCCGTACGCCTTCGCGAGCCCCGAGTGGGCGAACGAAAAGGGCCTGGATGCCTCGCTTGCGTTCCGTCTGTTCGGCATCAACTCCTATCATTGCGTTGAGCCGCCCGTGCAGGGCTCGACGAACGTCGAAAACTTCCTCAAGCGCGATACGGCAAAGACGCTCGGCGCGGTCATGACGGTCAACACCGACCCGAAGGCGCTCGCGGCGCAGATCATCGCGGACATCGACGCGGCACGCGTGGCGCTCGGCTGGGCGGACTGCGGCGCGCCTGTGCCTGCCCTTGATTTCGAGACACGGGCGCATGTGCCGGCGGGGGTCGGTGCATGAGACGCCTGGTGTGGGCGGCGCTGCTGCTCGCCGCTCTCTGCGCCGCCGCTGCGGGATGCGGCGGTCGGGACGACGCGCGGCCCGATCCGCGCACGGTGCGCATCGCGTATCTACCGACGACACACGCACTGCCGCTCTTTGCAGAAAAGGAGCGCGAGACGGAGGACGGCCCCGTGAAGCTCGAGCTCGTGAAATACGGCTCGTGGCCGGAGCTCATGGATGCGCTGAGTACGGGGCGCGTGGACGGCGCGTCCGTCCTCATCGAGCTCGCGGTCAAGGCGCGCGAACAGGGCATCGACGTCACGGCGGCGACGCTCGGGCATCGGGACGGGAACATCATCGTCACCCTGCCGGAGATCACGCGCACGGAGGATCTGCGCGGCAAGGCGTTCGCCATCCCGCACAAGCAGTCCTCGCACAAGCTGCTCCTCGACGAGCTCCTCGCGCGCAGCGGCATGACGGAGGCGGACCTCACGGTCGTCGAGATGACGCCGCCCGAGATGCCCGCCGCGCTTGCGCAGAAACAGATCGCGGGCTACTGCGTCGCCGAACCTTTCGGCACGCAGGCGATCGTCCTCGGCACGGGCAAACTCTTCGCCCGCTCGGACGAGCTGTGGGAGGATAGTCCCTGCTGTGCGCTCGTCTTTCACGGCGCATTTGCACGCGAGCATCCCGCGCTTGCGCGTGACATCGTCCGCGCCTATATGGAGGCATCCGAGCATTTGACGGCGCATCCGGAGCGCCGGGCGGAGATCGCGGGGCATTTCCTTCGGACGAAGCCGGAGGTGCTCGCGCCGTCCTTTGACTGGATTTCCTACGATGACCCCGTGCTGACGCGGGCGGCGTACGACGACCTCATCCGCAGGATGGCGGATGAGAGGCTGGTCGATGCAGCGCGTGCGCCCGCCTATGAGGACTTCGTGGACAGCTCCCTGCTTCCCTAACATATCGTAAAAGGTTGTGATTTTATGCAGACCGCGCGTCACCTTACCGGCGCGGCGCTCCTCGTATTCCTCCTTTGGCAGGGGCTTTGCAGTGTCGGCGGCTGGAACGAAGCGCTCTTTCCCTCGCCGCTCGGAACGCTCACGGGATTCGCTGAGCTTGTGCTGAGCGGCGTGCTCGCGCGGGACATTGCGGCGAGTCTCCTGCGCTTTGCCGTGGGTTACATCTCCTCGGTCGTGATCGCGCTCGTCCTCGGGCTCGTGCTCGGCTGGTATGGGCGCGTTTGGGCGTATCTGAGTCCGATCGCGCAGGTGCTGCGACCCGTCTCACCCGTCGCGTGGCTGCCCTTCATCGTGCTCTTCTTCGGCATCGGGGAAGCGCCCGCTGTTGCCGTCATCTTCCTCGCGGCGTTCTTTCCCGTACTGCTCGCGACCGTCGCCGCCGTCCGGAACATCGACCCCGTCTACCTGAGGGTCGCGCGGAACTTCGGCATCGGCGTGCCGCAGCTCTTTACGAAAATCCTTTTGCCCGCCGTCTTTCCACAGATCGCGACGGGGCTGCACCTCGCGCTCGGCACGGCGTGGGTGTTCCTCGTCGCGGGCGAGATGGTCGGGGCGCAGTCGGGGCTGGGCTTCCTCATCATCGATGCGCGGAACAATCTGCGCGCCGATCTCCTGATGGCGGCGATTCTCGTCATCGGGCTTTTGGGGCTCCTGCTCGACAGCATGATGGGGATGGCGGAGCGGCGGCTCTATCGCATGTGGGGGATTCGGTCATGAGCTACATCGAGATCACGGACGTCACGCGGACATATCCGAAAAAGGGCGACGTGTTCCGCGCGCTCGACCATGTGAACCTCACGATCGAGCGCGGCGAGTTCATCTGCCTGCTCGGCCCCTCGGGCTGCGGCAAGAGTACGCTCCTCGGCGCCCTCGCGGGCTTTGACCGCGTGACGAGCGGCAGCATCCGCATTGCGGGCGCGGAGGTGCGCGCGCCGCATATCAAGAACGTCACCATCTTTCAAAACTATGGTCTCCTCCCCTGGCGTACGGTCGAAAAGAACGTCGAACTCGGCCTCGAGAGTCTCGGCACGCCGCCCGCTGAGCGCGCCGCGCTCGCGCAGAAGTATCTGGCCCTCGTGGGGCTCGAGGGCTTTGCGAAAAGTCACCCCGCGCAGCTCTCGGGCGGGATGCAGCAGCGCGTCGCGATCGCGCGTGCACTCGCCGTCGATCCCGACGTCATCTTCATGGACGAGCCGTTCGCCGCGCTCGACGCCATCACGCGGATGCACTTGCAGGACGAGATCTCGGGGATTTGCCGCGCGCAGGGCAAGACCATCATCTTTGTCACGCATGACATCGACGAGGCCGTCGTGCTCGCCGACCGCGTCGTCGTCATGACGCCGCATCCGGGGCGCATCAAGAGCGTCATCCCCGTGGATATCCGCGGGCGCCGCGACCGCACGAGCGCAGACTTCCTGCGTATCCGCGACCGGATTTTTACAGAGTTTGCATTGAAACCCGCCGACGAGACGGAGTATTATATCTGAGGACGACACGCGAAACGTGTTATGCGCCGCCGCATTTCCCGGCGATCTCCCTTTGGTAGAACGCGATCTTTTCGTTCAGTTTGGCTTCATGC
>CAUQAR010000085.1:0-7203 GCA_963515775.1 uncultured Selenomonas sp.
GCGCAAAGGTTTTTCATTTTGACTGGATCAACGATTTTGCGGCCGCAAAGAATTTTGCCTTAGATCAGGCGTGCGGCGATTGGGTGGTGTTTACCGACGCCGACGAATACTTTACGGAGGAGAGCGCGCCGCGCGTGCGTCCGCTCATCGCGGAATATGACGGACGCGAGAAATTCGACGGCTTTATTGTGCATCTGGTCAATATTGATATGGACACGGGGGAACTGCTCGGCACACATGCGCAGGTGCAGCGGATCTTTCGGCGCGCGCCGTCGATACGCTTTGTCGGCAGCATTCACGAGCATGTGGAAAATTTGAGCGGGGATCCCGCGCGGGAGATGGTTTTTGCCAAGGGGATCACGCTCTATCATACGGGATATTCGCCGCGGATCATTCGGCAGAAGTCAGAGCGCGATCTCGCGCTCCTGCTTGCCCGCCGTGCGGCGGGGCAGCGTGAAAAACTGGATGCGTATCACTTGATGGACTGCTATTATTCGCTGTCCGCGTATCCGGAGGCGGCCGCCTATGCGCGGGAAGCACTTGCAGATCCCGATCAGCCGGTCGGCTCGGCCGATCGGCCGCACGCGATCCTGTTGCAGTCCCTCATTCTGATGAAGGCCTCCGATGAAGAGATTCGCGCGGCGTATGAGCATGCCTGCAATGTGTTTCCGAACAAGGCCGATTTCCCGCTCATTTACGGGACCTATGCGTGGGACAGCGGCTATCTCCATACCGCGCGGCAGGCGTACGCGCAGGGCATTCGACTCCATGAGGAGTATTACCGCGCGGGGGATTTTTCCGGGATCCTTGCGCCGCTGGCCTATCTGCGCCTTGGAGAGGCGGCGGAGCTGCGCGGAGAAGACGGGGCGGCGGCCGAATTCTTTGTGCAGTCCCTGCAACTCAATGCGCGCTATGCGCCCGCACTTACGGCGCTCTGCCGTGTCCTCCATCGGACGGGCGCCGCGGTGGCCGATGTGATCGAGGTGCTGAACGGGATCTATGACCGCGCGGAGGATGCCCCGTTTTTGGCGCAGGCGCTGAGAGATGCGCCGTTCCCGCACGCGGCGCTCTATTATGAAAAGCGCAGCGCGGTGAAGTATTCGGATCGGCAGCGTCTCGTGCGTGCGGGCGATGTGTGCGCCGCAGCCGCGTCTCTCATCGAGGAGACGGAGCGGACGGCGGCGCTCTCCGCGGCTTATGGGGATGCGTTTGCGCCGGACGCGCAGGGGGCGCTTGCTCTCTTGCTGCCGCGCTCCTGCCGGACAGTGTCGGTGCTGCCGGAAGCCCTGCGCATGCAGCGCCGTATCGAGCGTCTTGCCGAGGTGCGGGAATGATGCCGCATCGGACGCCGGAAGAGATCGAAGCCCTGCGGGCACACATCTATGAGGCGCTCGCGCGCGGTGATGAAGCGCGCGCGCATGCGGGGATCGAGGCACTGCGCACCGATGAACCGGCGGAGGCGGCGGGCCTCTTGACGGCACTTCACATCGAAGGCGGGCGCGCGGACGCGGCGCTGGACGCGTGGCGCGCATGCGTACCCGACGATCCCTATACCGTGTTTTTGCGGGCGCGCATCCACCTGATGCAGCGGGAACGGGGCGCGGCCCTCCGTCTGCTGCGGTCCGTGATGGGGCAGACCATGCGCGCGGATGTCGCGGAAAAAATTTATAATCTTGCCGGGCAGTGTGCGCGGTTCTTTGGGCATGCGGCGGAGGCCGTCGCATGGTATGCACAGGCGCGCGACGCGGCGCAGGAGCTTTCCCTGCGCGCGCTCAACGAGAGCAACGTGCTGTTTAACAGGCACTATCTTCCTGCGTCCCTCGCAGAGGACCGCAGGGCTGCACAGGCGTATGGCGCACTGTTTGCAGATGCGGTGCAGTTTGTGCATCAATACCGAACGAAGGGGGAGCGGCGGCTCCGCATCGGGTATCTTTCGCCCGATGTGCGGGAACATGTCGTGCTCTCCTTTTCGTATGCGCTCTTCACGGCGCTCGATCGGTCGCGGTTCGAGGTCTTCGTGTATGCGATGAATCGTGCGGACGATTTTACGGAGCGCGTACGCCGCAATGTCGACGGATTTCGGAATCTCTCGGGGCAGTCCGCGGCGGAGGCCGCGCGTGTCATCTATGAGGACCGGATCGATATTCTCATGGATCTGGCGGGGCACACGGCCGGAGGGATGCTGCCCGTCCTCGCCTATCGTCCCGTGCCCGTGCAGGTGTCCGGCATCGGATACTTTGCGTCCACGGGCCTTGAGACCGTGGACTATTTCCTTGCGGATCCGGTTCTCGCGGCGGGACATGCGCAGGAGGGCTTTACGGAGCAGCTGCTCGTACTCCCGCGCTCGCATTTTTGCTGGCAGCCGCTGCATCCCGCACCCGCTCCGGCACATGCACCCGCAACCGGACGCGGTATTGTCTTCGGCAGCTTCAACAATTTCACAAAGGTGAACGACGATGTGCTCGCGGTGTGGGCGGAGATCCTGCGCCGCGTGCCGTGTGCAACGCTTCTTCTGAAGGCGGAGATCTTCTCCGATCCGGACGGGCGCGCCGAGGCCCTGCGAGGGATCGAAGCGGCAGGCATTCCCCTCGCCCGCGTCACGGTGGAGGAGGCTTCGACAGACTATCTCAGCGCGTATGCACGCGTGGATATCGCACTTGATACGTTCCCCTATCCGGGCGGCGGGACGACCTGCGACGCGCTCTATATGGGCGTGCCTGTGGTGTCGCTTGCGGGGGAGAGTGCGGGCAGCAGGTTCGGCGCGTCGCTGTTGACAAACGTGGGACTCAGTGCGTTGATCGCGCATACGCAGGCGGGATATATCGACTGCGCCGTCTCCCTTGCGCAGGATACGGCACGACTGGATGATCTTCACCGGCGGCTGCGTCTTACGATGGAGGCGTCGCCCGTGATGGATGCCGCGGCGTATGGGCGGGACGTCGGTGCAGCGTTTGCGGGTATTTGGGCGGCGTATGTGTCGTCACAGCCACAGCTCTCGCATGCGCAGCGCATTGTGCTGGCGGGGAAAATGGAGGCGTGGGCGGCGGGAGATGCCGTACAGGCCCGTGCGGCGGCGTCGCACATCCTTGCGGCACGCTCGGGGGACGCGCCGCTCCTCATACGCACGGTCAAAGCGATGCTGGCGGCAGATGCGGGGGCGGAGGCGGCGGCAGCCGCGGCGCAGCTGCTCGATGCGGACGATACGCCGTACGCCCGCATTCTCGCCGCCTATGCGGCGCGGCTTGCGGGCAACCGCAGCGCGGTGGAGCGGCTGCTTGCGGGTGTGGAGCCGGAGGTCGATGCACTTCCGCGGGAGACGGCGGGCATGGCGTATCATCTGGGCGCGCGCCTTGCCAAGGAACGCGGGGAGACGGCGCGCGCCGCGCGGCTGTACCGTGCGTCCGCCGCCTGCAAGACGGATGAGACGGGGCGGCTTGCCGATCTGGGGAATGCGCTCCTCATGATGACGTACGGCGGCTTTTCCCGGGCGGCATATATGGAGACGGCGCGGACATACGGCGCCCTGCTCGACGATGCGGTTCCCTTTGTGCATACGACTGCACGGCATACGCACGCGCGCCTGCGCATCGGCTATATTTCGCCGGATTTTGGACCGCATGTCGTCGCGCATTTTGCGCGCGCATTTTTTTGGCACGCCGATCGCGCACGGTTCGCGGTCTACGGCTATACCTTGGGGGCGGAGAATGAGATCGCTGCCCGGTTTGCGGCGCGTGCGGACGGTTGGCGCAGTCTCGCGGGCCATTCGCCGCAGGCGGCGGCACGGGTGATCTATGACGACGAGATCGACATCCTCTTCGATCTGTCGGGCCATACGGCGGGGAGCGCGCTGCCCGTTCTCGCCTATCGCCCTGCGCCGGTACAGATCTCCGGCATCGGCTACTTCGCATCGACGGGCCTTTCCGCCGTGGATTATTTTCTTGTGGATGCGCATACGGCGGCGGAGGGAGAGGAGCGATTCTTCACGGAGCGCCTGCTCGCACTGCCGTCCAGTCATCTCTGCTATCTGCCTTTTCTCTCGCAGGATATGCCGATCGCGCCGCCGCCGTGCAGCGCAAACGGGTATGTCACCTTCGGCTCGCTCGGGGATGCGGCGAAGCTGTCGGACGAGCTGCTTGCGGCTTGGGCCCGAATCCTTTCCGCTGTACCCGATGCGCGGCTCTTTCTAAAGTCGGGCGCGTTTGATGACGATACTCTATGTGAGGCCTTTGCGGCGCGGCTCGCGCGCGCGGGTATCGATATCGGCCGCGTGCGCCGAGAGGGGCGATCCGCGGACTACATGGCGGCCTATGCGCACATCGACATCGCGCTCGATACGTTCCCCTATCCGGGGGGCGGGACGACCTGCGATGCGCTCTATATGGGCGTGCCTGTTGTGACGCGCGCGGGGGAAAGTCATCATGGGAATTTCGGCAGGAGCATGCTCGAAAACGTGGGCTGTCCCGCGCTTGTTGCTGCGGATACCGACGCCTATGTGCGGATCGCCGTGCAGCTGGCGGAGGACGCCGAACGGCGTGCGTATCTGCGCGGCATCCTGCGGTATCGCCTGCTGGATGCGCCGCTCGGCAACGGCGCGCGCTATATGGCGGAAGTGGAAGAGGGATACCTGGAAATTTGGCGCAGATGGTGCGCGCAGCAAGGCCGTCCTGCGGCGCGGAAGAATGTGAGAGCGCGCGTGTTTGACGCGCTTGAACAGGAGCGCTGGGCGTCGGCGCGCGTGCTGACGCAGGCTGCGATGGGCGGTGGTGCGGACGATATGATGTCGTATCTGCACGCCTACGCGGTGGAGCGTATGGGCGATCTGCCGCAGGCGACGGCGCGCGCGGAGCGGTACCTTTCCTCCGGGCGCACGGCGCTGCGGCATGAGTTTATGCGCCTGCGCGCGGCCGTTGCCTACCGCGCGGGGGACCCGCAGGCGGCGGAATTTTATTTCCGCGCCTCTGCGGAGGAGCCGGAGGACGTCTCGCTCTACAGTTCGTTCCTCCTCGCACAGAACGCGCAGGAGGCGGACGAGGACGCGCTGTTTCGGGCCCATCGGGCCTATGAACGGTTCTTTGCTGACGTGCCGCGCTATACGCATGGAGCGCATCGGCGGCATGAGAAAATTCGTGTTGGCTATATTTCACCGGATTTTCGCCGCAATGTGATGCGGCATTTCGTTCAGCCGATGCTGACGGCGCACGATCGGCGTCGGTTTGAAGTTTACGCTTACAGCCTTGCGGAACATCCCGACGATGTGACGGCGGCGCTGCGGCCGCAGGCCGACGTTTGGCGCGATATGGGCGGGTGCGCGCCGGATGCGGCGGCGGCGCGCATCTATGCGGACGAGATCGATGTGCTCGTCGATCTCGCGGGACATGCGGCGGGCGGCGCGCTCCCCGTCCTCGCGCGCAGGCCCGCGTCCGTTCAGATGATGGGGCTCGGCTATACGGCGACTTCGGGGCTATCCACCGTGGATTATTTCCTGACGGACGCCGTTTGCGATCCGCCGGGGACGGGGCGCGAACGATACTTTACCGAGCGGCTCGTCTATCTGCCCAGTCAGTTCTGCTATGTGCCGCAGGCAGGCCTGCCCGCCTCTGCCGGGACGCCCGCCCGGACGCGCGGCACGATTGTGTTCGGGGTGTTCAATCAGTACCGGAAATTTACGGATGAGATGCTTGCGCTCTGGCGGGATATCCTAGCGCGCGTGCCGACGGCGCAGCTCCTCATGAAGTCGCAGGTCCTGTTTTCCCCCGCGATGGCAGAGGCAGTCTATACGCGCCTCATGCGCATGGGCTTTGATATGGGGCGCGTCATCCTGGAACCGGCGGATACGGGGTATATGCGGCGGTATCTCGATGTGGATATCGCACTCGATACTTATCCGTGGCCGGGCGGCGGCACCACCTGCGATGCGCTCTATATGGGCGTGCCCGTCGTAACGATGTACGGGGCGCGGCGCAGCACGCGGTTCTCCTATGCGCTCCTTGCCCATATCGGGCCGGCGGAGCTGGCGGTGCGGACGCCTGCGGCGTATGTGGAGGCGGCTGTTGCGCTCGCCGGTGACCTCGATACGCTGGATGCGCTGCATCGGGGCCTGCGGGGGATGATGGAGCGGTCCCCCGTCATGGATCAGCGCGCCTATGTGCGTGCGCTCGAAGAGGCCTATCGATGCGCGATGGAAACGGCGGACGGAAGGGGAAGATGATGAAGAAAAAGGGCACGAAGAAAAAGCGGCGTTCTGCCGGAACGGTGGGCCGTCATGCCGCTGTGCAGAAGATCCGCATCGGCTATCTCTCCTCCGATTTTGCAAAGGGCCGTGGGCGGGATTTCCTATCGCCGCTGATCGCGGGCTACGATCGCTTGTCCTTTGAAGTATACGCTTACCATGCGGGGACGGCAGGCGATACGAAGGCCTTTGCGGAGGAAGTGCATGCCTTCCGCGAGATCGGAACCCTGTCGCCGGATGCGGCGGCGGAGATGATCCGCGGGGATGATTTGGATCTCCTCGTCGATCTTTCTTTTGATGCGCCGCACGCGTTGATCCGGGCGATCATGGCGCTGCACCCTGCACGGCATCTCCTGTCGCTGGACGAGCACTGCCCGGCGCATCTTGCCGCGGCGCTGCCGCAGGTGCCGGAGACGGCGGATTTTCTGCCCTATTGCTATGCGCCGCTGCACCCTGTGACACGATATGTCTATCGGACGCCGGTGCTCGACTGCGGCGTTCCCGCGATCGGCTTCGTCGGCCGCGTGCAGGATGATATGCGGCCCCTGCTGATGGGACTGCTTCGCGTTCTGTGGACGCGGATGCCGCAGACGCATTTGATCCTTCCTGCGGCAATCGCCGCCGTGTTGACAGAAGAGGATTTGGCACAGATCGCGGCGCTCGGCGCAGAGACGGCGCAGCTGCGCCTCGTGGACGATCTGCCCTATGAGACGCTGGATATCGCCGTCGGCATCGGCATTGATGTTCCAGATGTCTGCCGCACGGCAGAATACGGGATCCCGCTGCTCACCGCGCAGCCGCTTGCGCGCAGCCGATATGTCTCTCCTGCGCTGCGGACGCTCGGGCTTTCCGAGGGCTTTGCAGCGGATGAAACGGAGCTTGCCGCGCAGGCGGATGCGCTCCTGCATGATGAAGAGAGCCTCTCTGCGCTCCATGCGCTCCTGCATTGGACGCTGAAAGACGGCGCGCTGACC
>CAUQAR010000086.1:0-7083 GCA_963515775.1 uncultured Selenomonas sp.
ACCAGCAGCCGATCGGGCGCACGCCGCGCTCGAATCCTGCGACGTATACGGGCGTCTTTGACGCGATTCGCGAGCTGTTCAGCCAGGTCTCAGAGTCGCGGATGCGCGGCTACAAGGCGGGGCGGTTCAGCTTCAACGTCAAGGGCGGGCGCTGCGAAGCGTGCCGCGGCGACGGTATCCTCAAGATCGAGATGCAGTTCCTCCCGGACGTCTACGTCCCGTGCGAGGTCTGCAAGGGGGCGCGCTACAACCGCGAGACGCTCGAGGTGCATTACAAGGGCAAGACCATCGCCGAGGTGCTCGACATGACGATCGACGAGGCGGTGGACTTCTTTCAAAATGTGCCGCGCATCGCGCGCAAGCTCGAGATCATCCGCGACGTCGGCCTCGGCTACATCCGGCTCGGCCAGTCCGCGACGACGCTCTCGGGCGGCGAGGCGCAGCGCGTCAAGCTCGCGACGGAGCTTTCAAAGCGGAGCACGGGCAAGACGCTCTACATCCTCGACGAGCCGACGACAGGGCTGCATGCCGCCGACATCCACAAGCTGCTCGTCATTTTGCAGCGGCTCGTGGACGGCGGGGATACCGTCGTCGTGATCGAGCACAACCTCGATGTCATCAAGGCGGCGGACTATGTGATCGATCTCGGGCCGGAGGGCGGCGTGCGGGGAGGCACGGTCGTCGCAAAGGGAACGCCGGAGCAGATCGTCAAGGTCCAAGCATCCTATACGGGACAGTTTTTAAAGCCGCTGCTGGAGGAGCGGCACACAGACAAAACGGGACATTGAGAATTCGGGAAACAAATTTGGGAAGGTTTTTTGCATGTTGGTTTTAGGTCAAATGGTCGTGTTCTTTTTGATGATCTTTGCCGGTGCGCTCGCGCGTCGGTACGGCATCATCATACCGCATAATCAGGAGCAGTTCTCGTCTCTGATCGTGAACATCTCCTGTCCGTGCCTCATCATCTCGGCGGCGATGCACGCGGGGGACCCGATGAGCTTTTCGGAGGTTGTCGAGACGTACACGGCATATGCCGCACTGCTCGCGATGATGTGTCTCGTCGGCTTCCTCCTGCCGCTGATCCTGCGCTTTCGCGGGCGGTTGCGCGGTGCGGTCAACCTGTCGTTTTGGTTCAACAACTCGCTCTTTATGGGGCTGCCGCTCGTGCAGGGCGTCTACGGCGACAATGCGGTTGTCTACATGACGCTGTTCTTTATTCCCGTCAATCTGCTCTTTTTCATCTACGGCATTTCTTCGATGAGCATTCACAAGCGGCACGGGCGCGAATTGTTTCGTATGCTGCTCAATCCGGGGATCATCGCCTCCCTCATTGCGTGCGTGCTCTATTTCGGCGATCTCACGGCGCCGTCGCTGCTGCTGCAGGCGTTCACGATGATCGGTTCGCTGACCGCTCCGCTCTCCATGATGATGATTGGAGCGTCGCTCAAGGACATCCACATGCGCCATATGCTGACGGATCGGAAACTGCTGGTCTATACGTTTCTCAAGGCCGTGGTGCTGCCGATCCCGCTGCTGCTCATCATGAAGCTCTTCGTGACGAATCCGTACATCCTCGGATGCAGTCTCGTCATCGTCGCGGCGCCGACGGGCGGCATGGTCGCTATGGTGGCGCTGCTCTACAACAAAGTTGCCTATCCGCTGATGACCGAGATCATCGCGCTTTCGACGGTGATCTCGATCGCGACGATTCCGCTGGTTTCGGTGCTGACCGGCATCTGATCCGGCATACCGACAGAAAGGGAGGCCTTCTTGCTCGTATTCGCGCTCATACTCATTGGCGCCGTGGGACTGATCTTGGGGGCCTCGCTCTATTTCCTGCGGTATCTCACGGCAGGGCGGCGGCTGCGCGCGGCGCGCGTCCTTGTAGCACTCTTCGATATCGGCGGCATCGGCAGCCTCATCCTGTTCATCCGTACGTCGTTCATGCACGGCTGGGGGGCGGCGCTTGCGTTTCTCATCATCCTGTTCTTTACGGCGCAGTGCATCACGCTGTTCATGACCGTAGCCGGCGTCGGCCTGCGCTGTCTGCGCCGCAGGATACTCTCCGCGCCGTATGATCCCGGGCGGCGGCAGCTGCTCGCAGGCGCCGCCGTCTATCCTGCGGCGGGGCTTCTCTTCAGCGGCTACGGCGCGTTCTTCGAGCGGCTTCATACTGTGCGCAATGATTATACGATTCCCATATTGCGGCTGCCGCGTGAGGCAGAGGGGATGGTCGTCGCACAGATCAGCGACGTGCATTTGGGTCCGTATTTTTCCGTGGAGGAGTTTGCAGCGCTGCTCCGGCAGGTCGGCGCGAGCGGCGCGGATCTCCTCGCGGTGACGGGCGACCTCTTTGACGACGAGCGCCAGAACGAGGCGGCGGCCGAGGTGCTTGCCGCGCATGCCGAGGATTTCCGCGACGGCATCTGGTACTGCATCGGCAACCACGAATACTATCACGACGGGCGGCGCATCGTCTTCGACATGGCGCGCGCAGGGCGCGTCCGCGTCGTGCTGAACGGCGCGGCTGAGGTGCCGGGACGCGGCATCTATATCGCGGGCGTCGATTATCCGTTCGGACGCGGCGATGATTTTTACCGGCAGAAGGCGGCATTTTTTGCGGCCGCGATGGCGGCGGTGCCCGCAGACGCCGTGACCGTTCTGCTCGCGCATCATCCGGAGTTCATCGACGACGCTGCGGCGGACGGCAGGGTGCCGCTGACACTCACGGGACATACGCACGGCAGTCAATTCGGCATCTTCGGCCGCCCGCTGTTTCCCGTCTTCAAGTATACGCGCGGCATGGTGCGCATCGGGGATCGTTACGGCTACGTCCATACGGGCAACGGCAGCTGGTTCCCGCTGCGCATCGGATGCCCGCCCGAAATCGCATATTTTCGTCTAGAAAGGAAAACGACGGCATGAGTTGGATGGAGGATTATAGCGCGATTCGCGAGGATATTCATACGGGCTACATCTACGAGGCGATCGAGGCGATTCTGCACATGCGCCGCAACGACGAGATTCCGGACGATGAGCAGTGGCGCTTTTCCGAGATGATGGGCGCGTGCTGCGGCGCGCTGGCCGATACGGAGGGGGCGCTCGCCTCGTATTTTGAGGCGGCGACGGAGGACAAATTTCTGCGCAGTCAGCGCACGCATTTCTCCAACTATCTCTACCTCTGTCATGCCGTGCCGAATCTCACGCCGAAGGAACTCAAGGCGCAGTTCGACATGTACGCGACCCTCTACCGCCATGAAGAGCCGCTCGCGCCGCGTGAGAACGTGCGTCATGAGCGCCTGCGCATCGGCTTCATCGCGCCACATTTCCTCGACTCCTCCTCTTCGCTTTTCTATGCGGGGCTGATGTGCGGCCTCAGGGAAAAATACGATGTTTACGCATACGCCCTCAGCGCACGCGCGGACGCCTTCACAGAGTCGCTGCGTACCGAGGTCAATTACACAACGCTTGAGAATATCTCCATCGAGGAACAGGCGGAGCGCATTCGTACGGATGCAATTGACGTCCTCGTCGACCTCGGCGGACATACCGAGGGCGGCATGACGCTCATGGTGCTTGCACGGCGTCCCGCGCCCGTACAGCTCTCCGGGATCGGCTGGTTCGCGACGACGGGCGTACCCTTTGTGGACGGCTTTCTCACGGACGAAGTGCTTTCGCCTGCGGGGACGGAGGAATTTTACAGTGAAGAGCTGCTGCGCCTCCCGCACGCATTCGTCATGACACCGACGCCGGAGATGCGCGCAGCAGAACTCGCCGCGCGCCCGGCACATGAACCCGTGACCTTCGGCGTGCTGCAAAATTTTATGAAGATCAACGAGGCGGTGCTGAAGGTGTGGGAGCGCATCTTAAAGAAGGTGCCGAAGTCGCGCCTCGTCCTCCAGGACGCGGTGGACAGTCCCCTGCGCGTGACGACCATCCTCGAGATGCTCGACGGGATGAAACTGCCGATGAAGCGCATCTTCGTACGCCGCGGCAAACAGGACTACCTCGCGGACTACGGTGACATCGATATCGCCCTCGACACATTCCCCTATGCGGGCGGCGCGTCCACGGCGACCGCGCTCTACATGGGCGTGCCTGTCGTCTCGCTGCGCGGGGAGACCCATGCGTCTCGTCTCGGTGCGAGCATCCTCACTGCGGCGGGATGTGCAGAATGGATCGGCGCGGATGAACGCGTATACGAGCAGATTGCCGTCGACCTTGCATCACGCATCGACGAGGTGCGCGCGGGGCGTGCAGCACTGCGCGCGCAGGTCGAAGCGTCCCCGTTGATGGACGAGGCGGCGTATCTGCGTGCCGCAGAGGAGACGATTGCGCGGATGTGGGCGAAACGCGGGGACTTTGCACTGTGAAGACGCAGCTGATTGACCTCCTCACGGAAAGCCCCGAACGGCTGATGATCCTCGTCATCGACGGATCGGAGCGGCTCGCGGCGCTGCGGACGCTGTACCCGAACGCGGAGCTCCACGCCGTGACGCCCTATGCGGAAGTGGCGGAACATGAAGCGCTCGCCTCACTGGACATCCGCTGGCATGTGCTCGACTGGCAGAAAGAAGCGCTGCCGTTCCCGGAGGAGACGTTCGATCGGATCATCGCGGAGTTCGCACTCGAATTCGCCTATGAGCCGTATGATGTGCTGACGGCGCTGAACCGCAGGCTCAAGGAGACGGGAACACTCTATACGAGTTATCCGAACGTGCGCTATCACCGCGTGCTCGCGCTGCTGCGCGCGGGGGAGTTCCCCGTGCGCGGGGAGCGCAGACTCTATGCGAAGCCGGAGATCGTACGTCTGCTGAACGATGCGCTCTATAAGGAGATTCACTTCATCCCCGGGGAACAGGACGACGATCTGAGCGCGGGAGCGGCATGGGAGCGAGAGGGCTATGCAAACTTCAGCGACGACCTCTCCACGCGCACCTGGCTCGTGCGTGCGGCGCGCAGCACGGCGGCAGCCGCGAATCTGAAGCTCTTCTTCTCCGCCGAGACGCGGCGGACACTCGCGCGTCTCCTGCACCGTATCGAGTACGACATTGACGCGGAGAAGAGTATCGCCGCGCTGCACGAGCTCTGCGCGCGCGAGGGCGTCTTTTCCGATTACCTCGCGGATTTCATCACCGAGATCTGCGTCCATGCGCCGCGCGTACGTCGGCAGCTCGGGACATGGATCGAAGAACATCCATAAGTAAACGACTGGATAAATATTTGGTTGACGCGATACGATTCCTGTTTTATAATAAGCAAGATAAAAATTGTTTATGATAAGGCAGGGATTTTTTATGCGCAAAGGACATATTGCGGAGCTCACGCAGAAGATCATCGCGGGGTATCGCCTCGGGCGCGGCGACGACAGGGCGCAGCTTCTCGAGGCGCCGCTCGAGGAATTGCAGGAGGGGGCGTACCGCCTCCAACGGCAGTACTGCGGCAACCACATCGATCTGTGCACGATCGTGAACGGGCGCAGCGGCCGCTGCGGCGAGAACTGCAAATACTGTGCGCAGGCGGCCTGCCACAAGACGGGCGTTGAGACGTACGGATTCCTTCCGCAGGAGGAGATCATTGCGCACGCAAAGGCGAACCAGGATGCGGGCGCGAATCGCTTCTCCATCGTCACTTCGGGCGGCGCGCTCAGCGGCAGGGAGTTTGAACAGGCGATCGCCACATATCAGGAGATCAAGCGGACGCTCACGATCGACCTCTGTGCGTCTCACGGACTGCTCTCGCGTGTGCAGTTGCGCCGTCTGCGCGAGATCGGCGTGACGAGCTATCATCACAACATCGAGACCTCGGAGCGGTTCTTCCCCGAGATCTGCACGACGCACACCTACGCCGACCGCATCCGTACGATCAAGGATGCGCAGGCGGAGGGGCTCTGCGTCTGCTCCGGCGGCATCATCGGCATGGGAGAGACGTGGGACGACCGCTTCGAGATGGCGTTCGCACTACAGGAACTCGGCATTGAGTCGATCCCCATCAACGCGCTCATGGCAATTCCGGGGACGGGGCTGGAGCATCTCGCGCCGCTCTCGGGCGAGGACATCCTGCGCACGGTCGCGATCTTCCGCTTCATCAACCCGACGGCGAACATCCGTCTCGGCGCGGGCCGCAAGCTCCTCCCAGAGAACGGCGCGACCGCCTTCCGGGCGGGGGCGTCGGCATCCATCACGGGCAACATGCTCACGACCTCGGGCACAACGATTGCCGAGGATATGGAGCTGCTGCGTGAACTCGGCATGACAAATAAAGACGAGGAGTGTCGGGCGATGACGGGAACTTGCGGCGCCCGTTGATCATGAGACGCGATCTTTGCGCACAGCGTCGTCATAACATCGAATGCTTCGCTAGGAGTAGCTTTTTTACTACGCCGCCCTCTATTCTCGTTATTCCTAGCTGTGCATCAAAGCTGACGCCTCACTTAGGTCTCGGTATGATGTAGAATTTTGGCGTATAGCCGTCATAGCATCGACCTAATTAAAAAAGCGCCTGTATCAACGTCACGATACGTTGGTACAAGCGCTTTTTTGCTGTCACAAATACGATTCGAATACGTCCATATCGAGCACGCGGATCGTGCGGCCGTTTGCCTTGATGATGCCCTCGCGCTGCATGGCGCTCAGTTCGCGCGAGAGGGAGGGGCGGCTGACCGCCAGATAGGCCGCGATGAACTCGCGGCTGACGGTGAGCGTTACGTTGCCCGCAGCATCCACATGGGGGAAGAGGTAGCGCACGATCTTTTCGCGCAGCGTGCCGCTCGCGAGGATCTTGAGCTTTGTGTGCATCGCGTATGCCTTGCCCGCGAAAATTTTCATGAGATTGCGCTGGACGATGAGCGCGCTGCGGTGCGGCGCCGTGCCGACGTCGAGGGTGAAGAGATGACTCGACACCTCGAGCAGGCTGACCTTCGTCACGGCGCGGACGTACATGTCGTAGGGGCGGCGCAGCACCTCGTAGACTTCGCCGAACATGTCTCCGGGCCGGTCGATCTCCGAGATGAAGATTTGCCGTCCGGAATAGGTGTCCTTGAGGATGTGCACCTCGCCCTCGAGGAGAATGTAAAGCGAGTGG
>CAUQAR010000087.1:0-7011 GCA_963515775.1 uncultured Selenomonas sp.
ATCTCAACCGTGACGACCCGAAGACCGCCGAGGAGAAATTCAAGGAGGTCAACGAAGCGTACGATGTCCTCAAGGATCCGCAGAAAAAGGCGGCGTACGATCAATTCGGTCACGATGCCTTTGACCCGCGCCGCGGCGGCGGCAGCGCCGGAGGGGGGAATCCCTTCGGCGGTGCGGGCGGATTCGGCGCCTTTGACATGGACGATATTTTCGATATGTTCGGCATGGGCGGCGGGCGCCGCGCACGCAGGCAGGGACCTGAGCGCGGCGCCGATCTCCGCTACGACCTCGAGATATCGTTCGAGGAGGCGGCGTTCGGCAAAGAGGTCACACTCGAGATTCCGCGGGACGAGAACTGCCCGACCTGCGGCGGCAGCGGCGCGGCGAAAGGCTCGACGCCCGAGACCTGTCCTGTCTGCCGCGGTTCCGGCCAGGAGCAGGTGACCCAGCGGACCATCCTCGGCAGCATGACGACTGCACGCATTTGCAGCCGCTGCCACGGCACGGGCAAGATTGTCAAGAACCCGTGCGGCGACTGCAACGGCACCGGGCGCAAACATGTGAGGCGCAAGATCGACGTCAAGATCCCCAAGGGGGTCGACGAAGGCCAGCGCGTTCGCGTTCCGGGCGGCGGAGAAGCCGGCGTACGCGGCGGATCCAGCGGCGATCTCTACGTCTACATTTTCATCAAGCCGCACAAGCTCTTTCAACGGCGCGGCAACGACGTCATCATCGAGATCCCGATCACCTTCGTACAGGCGTCGCTCGGCGATACGGTACAGGTGCCGACACTCGACGGTGCGGTCGACCTCAAGATCCCGGCCGGCATTCAGACGGGAACGGTGCTTCGCGTGAAGGGTAAGGGCATTCCGAACCTGCGCGGATCGGGACGCGGCGATCAGCATGTCCGTGTCAAGGTGACGACGCCGCAGAAGCTCTCCGCGCGGCAGAAGGAACTCCTGCAGGAGTTCGCGGCGCTGAGCGGCGACGCGGTGAACCCAGAGCAGAAGAGCTTTACTGAGAAATTTAAGGATCTCTTTACCTAAATGATGCGCAGAGAACTTCCCTACTTTCAGATCGAGCAATCCTACGGCGGCAATCAAGACTGGTTCGCGAGCTGGTGGATGCGAAAGGGCGGCTGCGGTGCGGAGACGGCGTGCGACGTGTCGGTCTATCTGGCCATGCACAGGAACCTCACGCGCGTATATCCGTTCGCGCTGCCGCCCGTGCGCGCGGATTATGTCGCGTTCTCCGAGATCATGCGCCCCTACCTGCGTCCGCGCATGACGGGCATCGACCGTCTCGATATCTACATCGACGGCTTTTCTGCCTATCTGCGGGACCGCGCGGTCGAGCGCATCGCGCTCGCGCCGTGGGAGGGGACGCACAGCTATGAGGAGACGCGCGATACGGTACGCGCGCAGATTGATGCGGGGATGCCGATTCCGTGCCTCACATTGAAGCACCGCGCGCCGTCGATGGAGTTCTACGTCTGGCATTGGTATCTCATCACAGGGTATGAGGATGCGGACGACGCGTGTGCGGTCAAGGCCGTGACCTACGGCAGCTGGCGCTGGCTCGACCTGCGTACGCTTTGGGAGACCGGCTACGAGCGCAGAGGCGGGCTTGTCCTTCTCAGCGATGTCGGTACAAATCAATAAAACGGCGATGCGGCCGCAGCTTTACTTTTAATGAGGCTGCGGCCGCTTTGTTGTCATTGACAATGGATCGGACATTTGTTAGGATAAGTCGTACTGAATTTGGATTGTGTATTTTTCCGGAAACGCATGACGGCGGGAGGGCTGCATGGAAAATGTCTACGCTTTGGTCAAGCGTTTCTACAGCGCGCATGGACGCGCGCAGATCTTTGTCCCGCGCAGCCTAATCGAGCGCTATCTGCGCGCGGCGGCGTGGAAGGGGCGCAGCGGTGAGGACCTCTGCACCGACTGGCACTGCATCGAGGACTTCCTCACCGTTATTTTGCGGCGCAGCGACGAGCTCGCGCGTCTCCTCATCCGCATCGACTATCTCGCGCTGTTCTTTCGCTATGCCGCGGCATACATCGACCGCCGTCCGCGCAAGCGCGACGTCGAAGATTATTTTGCGCGCATGCGCGCATTCCTCGCCTACCTCGATGAGACGGGCGATTATGAGATCAACATGGAAGAGCTGGACGCCGACCGCGGGGAGTTCTATATCACGGGGCGCTTTCGCCTGCCGGAGCCCGCGCAGTGGGAGGAGATCGAAGGGCTGACGCTCGAGGACGTCGAGGAAGATGAGCGCGCGGAGATGGAGGAGCTGAATCTCCTGCTCAACGATCTCCTGCACAAGATCGGCGAATACTTTCGCCGCCCTCCGTATCAGCTCGACATCGGGCGCGCCGCGATGATCTACACGGGAGAGCTCTATGATATGAGCGCCTATGAGCACGCGTCAGAGGAGGAAAAGGAGACCTTTTGGCTGCGCTTCTGGGATTTTTTCTTCTTCGATTATCATTTGATCGCTACGGATGAGACGCCCATCGCGCATTACAGCGCGCAGGAGTGGAAAAAACTCGACTACGATGAGCGCGAGATCATCGGAGACCTCCTCGCAGCACGGTTTGCGGTGCTGGCGGTGACGGAGGAGTACGACGAATATATCGTCTGCCGCGACATCCTGCGTGACGAGGAGATCACCCTGCCGCATCCGGATGTTCCCGGGCGGCTCAGCCGCAGCATTCTCTTCGGGCATATCTGCGACGAGGGGATGATGATGCTCAACTACATCACGTCCATTCCCGCGAGCAAACGCTTGCAGCGGCGCATCTGCGATACGATTCAGCGCGAGTACGAGCTCTTCCGCATGCAGCGGCCGCAGGCGGATATCGATGCGTTCCTCATGCGCGAAGCGGCACTCGTCCGCCATACGATCCATGTGCTCTCGTCGCTTGCACAGCTCGACGTGCTCCCGCGGCGCACGCTGCCGCAGCGCATCGTGCGGTCTGCGCCCACGGAGCAGCACACGCAGGAACTGACCGTGCTGCGTGCCGTGGCGGAGAAACTCGGCTTCAGCCGCTATGCGCAGGATCTCATGGCGGGGCTCTTCCTCGATTATGCGCATGTGAACGGTGCGCATGCGCAGACGCCGGAGGCCCTGACCGCGGCCATCTTCCTCTTTGCGGAGATCAACTGCATCGACCTCACGCATATTGCGGAACTGTACCGTGTGTTCGGTTCAGATAGGAAGCGTGTCAACGCGGCGTTACGGCGCATGCGGAAGGGGCTCGGCTGCGTCTCGTTTGATCCCCGCTATCTCGGGGAGGAGGGCTTCGTCACGATGCTCTATGCCGTGGTGCATGGGAAATCGGATGCCTAACAGGAGAGGAGGCTTTTATGGAACAGCAGGATCCGCGCGTACGGCCGATGAGCCGTGCGGAGAATGCCGCATACCGCGGCGTGACGGTGGATGAAGACGGCGCGGAGGCGCAGGATGAAGAGCGCGGCGCGTATGAAAATATGGGGCGCAGCGGTGTGCGCTATGTGCGCATCGGCAGTGTGCCGCGGTCGTCGCTGCTTTCATCCGTCATTTGGGCGGTGGTCCTTGCAGCGCTGCTCTCCTTCATTATCTTTGTCGCGCTGCCCGCCATCGCGATGGTGGTCGTCGGCGTCCTTGTGCTCGGCGCGCTCGTCAGCCTCATCGGCAGAGGGCGCGTCTGGTTGGCCGTCATGCGCCGCCTGTCGCGGTACCTGTACGGTCGGTGAGTCGGCGGCGTATGCCTATGTCAGCGGTTCAATGCGCCGGCGGCAGTTTCTGTCGTCGGGCTTTTGTTGAAAGGAGCCATATATGAAATCATGTGCAAAATGCGGTGCCTCTATCGAGGATGCGGCCTCGTTCTGCGCGCACTGCGGCGCACCGCAGGAGGAGCACGCGGCGCCCGCACAGGCGGATGCTGCGGCGTCGTCTCCTGTGGAAATGAGCGCCGGGCATGCCCCGGGCGCAGCGCCTGCGTCGTCGGAGACAGCGGAGAAGATCGCGGCGATGCAGATGCGCCTGCAATCCATGCCCTACGGCAGCGCAGTGCTCATCATCATTTCGGTATTCATGCCGTGGGTATCGCTCGGGCGCATGTTCGACGTCACCGTTATGGACGTCAGCAAGGGCCTCATGCTCGGGATCATCGCGATTGCGTGCGCGGCGGTCTTCTCTCTCGTGAAACGGCGCAACTATGTCGTCGGCCTTGCGATGGCGCATAGCTTTATCCTCTTTGCGATCGCGGCCTTTATCAAGTATCAGAGCGCGCTCTCCGAGGTGAAGCACGGGTTTCTCGGCGTGATGGCGAGCTCTGCGATCTCTCTCGACTGGGGGGTCATCCCGTTCGTCGTCGGAGCGCTCTGGCTGACGGTCGAGAGCGTGCTTCTCGCCGCGCATGCGCACGGCGAACCGTTCGAGATGAACGTCCTCGCCGCACGGTGGAAGGAGCTCGCGACGTCGAAGCTGAACTTCGCCTCGCTTGAGCTTCCCGCGTGGGTCTATTCCGTCGTGCTCGCCGGGCTGCTCTTCCTGCTCCTCATGCAGCCGAAGGCCGTGCAGATGATGCACTGAGAAAGTGGCCGTCGAGGGGTTTACAAAAGCCCCAAGCTATGCTATACTACGATAAATTCATTTAAGATGTGGAAAGAGTGGGTGAAAGCCCACTCTTTCATTCATGTCATTGGGCAGTAGGGCGATGTCTGCCGCCGCGCCCTTTGATGCGAAACGATGCGGCTGAGAGTGAGGATGCGATGAGCGCGAAGATCGAGGAGCGCGTGGAGGAAATCGTGCGCGGCCTGCTGGAGGAGTCTCCGGCGCTGGAGCTCGTGGATGTCGAGTATGTGCGGGAGCGCGATTGGTATCTGCGCGTCTACATCGACAAGGCGGACGGCATCGATATCGAGGACTGCCGGGCGCTCAGCGAGCGGCTTGAGGAGATCCTCGATCGGGAGGACTTCATCGCGGAGGGCTATATCCTCGAGGTCTCGTCGCCCGGCCTTGACCGCGTGCTGCGAAAGCCGCGGGACTTTGCGCGCGAGCAGGGGAAGGTCGTCGACGTTACGCTCTACGCGCCGTTTGAGGGGAAAAAGAGCCGCACGGGCGCGCTCACGGCGTACGACGGAGATGTATTGACACTGGACGGCGATGTGCGCATCCCGATGGTGCAGGTATCACAGGTACGCCTGCATATCGACTTTTAGGGAGGATTTGGGTTTTGGCAAGAAAGAGCACAAAAGAGAAAAACGCCGGAAAGGAGTTCCTTCAGACACTGAAGGAACTTGCCTACGAAAAAGGAATCGACGAGGAACTCCTCTTTGAGACCATCGAGGCGGCGCTGATCTCAGCCTATCGGCGCAACTTCGGTTCGGCCCAGAACGTCCGCATCGCTATCTCGCGCGAGACTGGCGCATTCCATGTCTTTGCCCTTAAGACGGTGGTCGAGGAGCCGACGAGCGATATCACGGACATCTCGCTCGCGCAGGCGCAGGCGATGAATCCCGACTACGCCGTCGGAGACGTAGTCGAGATCGAGATGACCCCCGCGAACTTCGGCCGCATCGCTGCCCAAACTGCAAAACAGGTCGTCATGCAGCGCCTGCGCGAGGCCGAGCGCGGCATCGTCTACGAAGCCTACATGAACCGCTCCGCCGACATTGTGACGGGCATCGTGCAGCGCGTGGAGGGCCGCAGCGTCTTTGTTGACATCGGAAAGGCGGAGGCCGTCCTCATGGCTGCCGAGCAGATGCCGACCGAGACCTATCGTTACGGCGATACCCTGCGGGCCTACATCCTCGAGGTCAAGCGCACGAGCCGCGGACCGCAGATCATCCTCTCGCGCACGCACCCGGGGCTGCTCAAAAAACTCTTTGAGCTGCAAGTCCCCGAGATGCAGGAGGGCATCGTTGAGATCAAGGCCATCGCGCGCGAGGCGGGCAGCCGCTCGAAGGTCGCGGTCCGCTCCTTGGAGGAGCGCGTCGATCCCATCGGCGCCTGCGTCGGCCCGCACTTCATGCGGGTGCAGGCGGTTGTGGACGAGCTGGCCGGGGAAAAGATCGACATCGTGAAATGGAGCGAAGACCCTGCGACCTACATTGCGAACTCGCTCAATCCCGCGAAGGTGATCTCGGTTGCGGTCAATGAGGCGGAGAAGATCTCGCGCGTCATTGTTCCCGATTATCAGCTCTCGCTTGCCATCGGCAAGGAGGGGCAGAACGCCCGTCTTGCGGCGAAGCTGACGGGATGGAAGATCGATATCAAGAGCGAGTCGCAGGCCGCGCAGGAAGAAGCCCCCGCAGCGGCGGAGATCGAAGCGGACGCCGCGGCAGAACCCGCGGCGGAGGAGGCATAAATGAAGCCGGCGAAACAGCCCGAGCGGCTGTGTGTCGGCTGCCGGGAGAAGCATCCGAAGGGCGCTCTCGTGCGTGTCGTACGCAGTCCGGCAGGGGATATCTCCATCGATCCGGCGGGAAAGAGCCCGGGACGCGGCGCGTATCTCTGCCCGCGTGAGGAATGTCTCCGGGCGGCGCGCCGGCACAACGGTCTCGCATGGTCGTTCAAGGGGCGGGTTGCCCCCGCCGTCTACGACGCCCTCGCCGAAGCCCTGCGCGAACGCACGGAGGGCTAGGCCATGGACGCACGGATGGAGAGCCGCATCGAGAACCTGCTAAGCATGGCGGCGCGCGCACGCCGCATCGTCTCGGGTGCGTTTGCGGTGGAGGAAGTCCTGCGCAAGGGGAAGGGAACCCATCTCCTCCTCGCGGCGGATGCTTCGGCGGAAACGAAGCGCAAATTTGCGGATATGGCGCGGCGCGCCGATGTCCCCACAGTGGAACTGATGACAGCGGAACGGCTGGGCCGGTGCCTTGGCAAAGAATACCGGGCGGTCGCCGTACTGATAGACAGAGGATTTGCAGACAGGCTCGGCGCCTGCCTGCATGAAATATCGACGGGGGTGGATTGATGTCAGAATCGAAATACAGAATCACCGATTTGGCAAAG
>CAUQAR010000088.1:0-6957 GCA_963515775.1 uncultured Selenomonas sp.
CTTCCCCGCTCGGGGAGTGTATTTCGACTTACACAGTTTATTATACACTCCCCAGGGTCGTACACCTTGTTGACCTGGGTCTTGTCCCCGACCGCAATGTGCGTGAGGAGTTCGGAGACTTCCTGCGGCGTGTAGAACTCGCCACCGCTTTTCCCTGCATTAGCTGCGTACATCGTCATGAGGTATTCGTAGGCATCGCCGAATGCATCGATAGCATTTTCCTTATAGTTGCCGAGTTTCATACCGGCAATACCTTTAAGAAGTTTGACAAGTTTTTCATTGCGCTTTACAACGGTCGCCCCGAGCTTGTTGCTGTTCACGTCGAAATCGTCGAACAGTCCTGCGAAGTCGCCCTCGCTCTCCGCGCCCTTCGCGGAGTTCTCGATGTTGCGCAGGATTTTCTCTAGGGTCTCATTGAGATTCTCATCATGATCGGCTCGTGCGCAGAGATTCACGAAAAGTTCCGAGGGCGCGATGTAGAATCCCTTTTCCTGAATGAGTCCCGCACGCCATCCTTCCACCGTCGTATCATCCTGTGCTGCATAGTCGAAGTCCGCATCGCCCGCCGCACGTTCGTTCGCGTTCACATATGCGGTAAAGTTCTCCGAGATGTAGCGGTAAAACATTGTGCCAAGCACATACGACTTAAAGTCCCATCCCATTACAGCACCGCGCAAATCGTCCGCAATACTCCATATCGCACTGTGCAGCGCCGCGCGCTCCTGCTCTTTCCTATCATCCGTCACGTTGTCGCTCCTTATCTGCTCAATAATGTCCTCTGCATGCGGCAATGATGACGGCACCGTCTTTTTCACGATATACGAGTCGATTTGCCGCATCAATGCGGCGACTCCAAAAGCCGCTCAGATTTCCTCTCAAGGACTCCGGCTTTCCCTGTCCTTCATATGGTGTTCTCTGCATCTCTTTCAGCAAGATATTGATGCGTTTCAACATCTTTTTGTCCTGCGTCTGCCAATAGAGGTAGTCCTCCCATGCCGTTTCCTCCCATAAGAGCCGCATCAATCCACCTCTATGAGTTCATGTTCCGTGAGCTTTGCCGTTCCTGCATTGATTCTTGCGGCGACGTCTTCGAGATATGCCATATTTGCTTCGGTGTAAAACGGGTCATCCTCGCCCCCGATAGGTTCTGCGATGATTTCAGAATTTTTAGGACGAGCAAGTCTCATATCAAGCGGCAAGCCTCGATGTCGAATGATTGATTTTAAAAATATATTGATCGCCGTTGCTGTGGGAAGTCCGAGCTCTGTGAGGATTGCCTCCGCCCCCGCCTTCACGTCCGCGTCGACGCGCACGCTGATGTTCTGCGTTGCCGCCATGATCAACACCTCCATTTTTTATTTTTGCTATACATTGTTACATTATAATTCATTGCATAGCAGTTGTAAATCAAAACGCGCACAAAGTTCTATCAAGCGGTCAAAAAGGGGAATCTCTGCATGCCGTCGAATTTATTCTTATAGTATTCTCTACTTTTATGTCAGAAAGGACTCCCTCATGAAAACAACGACGAAACGGCTCTGCGCCGCAATGCTCTCGGCGGCGTTCGTCCTCCCCGCGCTCTTGCCGCTACATACGGCGGAGGCGGGCATCGGCGGCGGCATCGGTGTGACGTTCCCCGTATCGCGTTCCGCAGGCAAGGCTGATACGGTCTCCTATGCGGCCGTGCGCGTGGACGATGTCGCGCAGGAACTGACGGTCGAGGAGAAGGGCGGCCGCCTGCTGCTGAAACTGAAGGTACACAATGCGGGCGAGCATGTCTACATGGTCGAGCATCCGACGGGACAGAACTACGATTTTGCGCTCATGGATGCAAAGGGCAAGGAGCTTTGGCGCTGGTCCGACAATATGGCGTTCACGCAGGCGTTCCAGACCTTTGCAATCGAGCCGGGCACATCGCAGGAGTTCACGGCGGAGATCGATCGCAAGACGTACCGGCCGCTGCGGGATAAGGCGGTGCTCGCCGTCGCGGGGCTGACGGATACGGGCGTCTATCTCTCGGCCGAGGTGCCGGACACGCGCGGAACCGGTCACCGCGGCACCTCGATTCACGGCGATATCGTCTTCGGCAATGGCGGCTGGTGGTGGCCGCGCTGGTAACTCCTCCGCTGTGCGCGAAGGCCGCAGAGTACGGTGCGCTGCGGCATCATCTGGCCATGCGCATGATGCAAACGGCAAAATGACGGGAGTGCAGCAGTTTGAAACAGATCATTGTCAATGCCGACGATTTCGGGCGGCATGTGCTCATCAACCGCGCGGTGGAGCGGGGCTGCCGAGACGGTATTCTGCGCTCGGCGACGCTCATGCCGGGCGGCGCCGCCTTTGACGATGCGGCGGCGCTCGCACGCCGGGCCCCTGCGCTCGGGGTCGGCGTTCATCTGACGCTCGTCAACGGTAATCCTGTTCTCCCGCCCGCGGAGATCCCTTCGCTCGTGACGGCGGAGGGCGTCTTTTACGACGATCATACGCACTTCGCCGTGCGGTTGCTGCGCGGCAAGGTCCGTCTCGCCGAGGTGCGTGCAGAGCTTTCGGCGCAGCTGCGGCGCGTGGAGGCGGCGGGCCTCCGGCCAACGCACGCGGACAGTCATCAGCATATGCACGTCCTGCCGGGTGTGATCGATGTTGTGCTCGATCTCTGCGCTGCGGCGGGGATCCCTGCGATGCGCGCGCCGCGGGCGCCGCTCTTTGCAGGGGCTTTCGGCGGCATGGGCCAGCTCGTCGGGCGCGTCGGCCTTTCCGCTCTCGCCCGGCGTGCAGCGGCAAAGGCACGGCGGCGCGGCATCCGTACGCCCGATCGCTTCGTCGGGATCGTTGCGGGTGAGGCGGTCACGGCGGCGGCGCTCTCCGCTGCGGTACGCGCGCTCAAGGACGGCACGACGGAGGTGATGATGCACCCCGGCACGGACAATGCGGTGCTCGTCCCGGACTGCCGCTGGGATCACGATTTCGAGGCGGAGCTGTCCGCGCTCTGCGCCCCCGATGTGCGCACGGCGCTCAGGGCGGCGGGCGCGGTGCCGGTGAATTTTCGCGCGCTGCGGGCGGCGGGCGCGTGATGACATTTTTGCCGGCCTGTGCTACAATACGTGCAAGGATCGCTGCGCTTGGACAAAGGGGTTGATATGCTCTTGGACAGTTCTGCTTCTGACTTTATATGTCTCGTTCTGCTGATTGTCTGCCTCATGGCAAATGCCTATTTCTCGCAGATCGAAACGGCGCTCACGGCTTCGCACCGCGGCAGACTCGAGAAGCTCTCGCTCGACGGGAATACCGACGCCGCCGCAGCGCTCGCGCTGCTCGAACATCCCGCGCATTCCATCGCGATGGCGCAGGCGGGTGTGACCTGCATGAGTCTCCTGATGGGGCTCGGCATCGGTCTTTTGGTTGCGCCGACGTTCGGCCGTTTCCTCGCGCGCCTGCTGCCCGGGGTAGAGGTGTTCGCCGCGGCGCTCCTCCTCAGCATCCTCGTCATGACGACGCTGATGCTGCTCTTCGGCGATTTTCTGCCGAAGCAGATCGCCCTGCGCAGGCCCGAGGACATTCTCCTGCGCAGCCACCGGAGCATTCGTCTCCTCACGCGGCTGACGGCGCTGCCGAGTGCGGCGCTCGTCTCCGTCTCACGCGGGCTACTCCTCCTCTTTGGCATCAGTCCGCAGGACCGTGCGTCGGCGACGGAGGACGCGGTCAAGGATCTCATGGAGCAAGGCACGGAGGAGGGGACCTTTGAAAAGGCCGAGCAGGACATGGTCGACCGCATTTTCCACATGAGCGATCAGACGGCCTCGGCCCTCATGACGCCGCGCACACGCATTGCGTGGATCGATCTGGCGGAACCCCACCGCATGCAGATGCGCGTGATCCGCGAGACGCCGCACGATGTCTTCCCCGTCGCCTACGAGAATCTCGATGATTTTCGCGGGGTGATCTACGCCAAGGAGCTCCTCGACGCGGCGCTCGACGGCAAGCGCATTGATCTCGCCGATTACATCAAAAAGCCCCTCTTCGTGCCGCGCACGATGGAGGGTCTGCGCATCCTCGAGAAGTTCCGCAGCGGCGACATCCACGAGGCGGTCGTCCTCGACGAATACGGCGGCGTCGTTGGGTTCATCACGATGGACGACATCATGGAGGAGATCATCGGCAGTACGGACGACGACGCGCCCACCGGCACGCGCATGAGCGCCGAGGAGGCGACCAGCTGGGTCTTTGACGGCCTCTATCCCATTGACGAGTTCAAGGAGGAATTCGGCGTCGACGCGCTTCCGGACGAGGAACACGATCACTTCCAGACCCTCGGTGGATTCGTCACCGCGCAGATCGGCCGCATTCCGGCCGTCGGCGAGACGTGCACATGGGACGGCTTCACGTTTGAAATCCTACAGATGGACCGTGCGCGCGTGGCGCAGCTCCGCATGACGCGCACGGAAAGCGCTGCGGCGGATGCTGCAAAAGATGCGGAGTAGCGACCGTGCGCCTGCCCGCTGCGCATCCACGGCGCTTTCGCATACGGTATGGATATGAGGAGGATGTATTTTGAACGAACGCATTTATAACTTTAACCCCGGCCCTGCGGTCCTGCCCGAGGAAGTATTGAAAGAGGTACAGGCGGAGCTGCTGAATTTCCGCGGGACGGGCATGTCCATCCTCGAGATCAGCCATCGCGACGCTGCTTATGACGAGGTCCACCGGCGGACCAAGGCCGATGTTCTGGAGCTGATGGGGCTCGGCGCGGACTACGACGTGGTCTTTACCGCGGGCGGCGCGAGCCAGACGTTCGCGCTCCTCCCGCTGAATTTCGCCTCCGAGGCACATCCGGGCAGTTATGCGCTCTCGGGGTCATTCTCGGAGAAGGCGTACGAGGAGGCGGTGCGCCTCGGCGTCGGTACGGTCGCGGCCTCGACCAAGGAGGAGCGCTATGTGCGCGTGCCCGCACAGGAGGAGCTGCGGATCGCGCCGAACGCCGCCTACCTCCACATCTGCCTCAACAACACGATCTACGGCACGGAGTATCACTACACGCCGAAAACGAACGGTGTGCCGCTCATTGCAGATATGTCCTCGGACATCCTCTCGCGGCCGTGGGATTTCGGCAGCTACGACTTCATCTATGCGGGCGTGCAGAAAAACCTCGGCCCTGCGGGCGTCGTGCTGAACGTGGCGAAAAAATCCCTGCTCGAAAAGAGTCCCGCGGAGCTCCCGACGATGCTGCGCTACAGCACGTTCGAGAAGCACGACTCGCTCTACAACACGCCGCCGGTCTTTGCGATCTATATGGTCGGCAAGGTCGCCGCATGGATCAAAGCACAGGGCGGGCTCGCGGCCCTCGGCAAGGCGAACGCCGCGAAGGCGGCACTCCTCTACGAGACGATCGACGGCTCCGACGGGTTCTACCGCGGACACGCTGCGAAGGACAGCCGCTCGCGCATGAACATCACGTTCCGTCTGAGGAGCGAAGAACTCGAACAGAAATTCGTTGCCGAAGCCCGCGCGCGCGGCCTCTCCGGTGTCAAAGGACACCGCAGCGTCGGCGGCATGCGCGCCTCCATCTACAACGCCATGCCGATCGCGGGCGTCGAAAAACTTGTGGCATTCATGGAGGACTTCCGCAAGGCAAACCGATGAATGCCGCACAGGCACAAGATAGCGCAGGCAAACGCGGCCGCCGCCCCTTTGAGAAACTCACATTGGGGCGACGGCCGCGTTCGTGGAGGGCTGATCGCATTCGGCCCGCGCCGGGGTGCAGCCGCATGCAAGTATACAAAATTCTTGTGCATATGAACGCTGTCTAGGAAATGGGTCCGTTGTGTCCTGCGCCGATTTTATACTATAATGACAGAAGATTGGGCAGATTGTGTATTGATCGAAAGGAAGGGAAAATCATGCGAAACAGAATCCGCACGCTGTACGCGCTCCCCCTCGCCGTGGGCGCCGTCCTCATGCTCGCTCCCGTGCCGCTCTCTGCTGCGGCGCAGTCCGCTCCGCCGGCCCTGTCGGATCGTGCGGCAGTCACGCCGCGGCCTGCCGCCGCATCGGCAGGCGCGCTCTCTCCGACCGTACGCGCAGACCTCACCGCACGGCTGGATGCAATGATCGGAGATACGGGCACGAAAGTCCCCGGCCTCGGCGTCATCATCTACAAGGATGGCCGGGAGATATACAGCCACTTTGCGGGCAGCCGCCGCTTTCTCAATCAAAATCCGGTGTCCGCAGAACCGATCACGCGCGATACGCGCTTTCGCATCGCATCGGTCTCCAAACAGTTCACGATCTTTACGCTGATGCAGCTCGTCGAAGCCGGAAAAATCCGTCTCGATGATGACGTCAGCCGCTATCTCGGCTTTTCCCTGCGCAACCCCACCCATCCGGACACGCCGATCACGGTGCGCATGCTCGCGGACCACACCTCGTCGCTGCGCGACGGCAAGGTCTACAGCATCCCGCCTGCGGTCAGCGTCCGGGAGTTCTTCACGCCGGACGGCCGTTATTTTGAAGACGGCGCCCACTTTGCCCCCACGGCCGAGGCGCCCGGCGTATACTTCTGCTACGCGAATATCAATTACGGTCTCTTGGGCACGATCATCGAGAAGGTGACGGGCGAGCGCTTTGATCTTTACCAAAAGCAGCATATCCTCAAGGAGCTCGACATCCATGCCGACTATGTTCCCGGCAATCTCGCGCCACGCGACTTCAAAAACCTCGGCACGATCTATCAGAAAAAGGACGCGCAGGGGCAATGGAACGAGACCGGCCCGTGGTACGGCAAGGCGGACGACTACGCCGGACGCCCGCCGGAAAAAGAGTCGATCTATCTGCAAAATCCGTATGCTGAGGATATTCAGGGCTGGTTCAGCCTCAAGGGCTACGTCCCCGGGACAAACGCCACCATGCTCTCCCCGCAGGGCGGTCTGCGCATCTCCTACGAGGAGCTCACGCATTGCCTCG
>CAUQAR010000089.1:0-6888 GCA_963515775.1 uncultured Selenomonas sp.
GTGCCCTTTCTTTGTTGGAGGCTGTCTGTGCGAAAAAAGGTCGAGCGTGTGCTCCGTGCGCACGGGTTCTTTTCTCCGGCGCGCGCTGTGCTTGTCGCCTGCTCGGGCGGCGCGGATTCGCTCGTGCTGCTCGACGTACTCGCGCGTCTGCGGACGGCGGGCGGGCCCCGTATTGTCTGCGCACATTTTGAGCACGGCATCCGCGGCGCGGAGTCCCGCATGGACGCGCGCTTTGTCGAGAGCTTTTGTGCGGCGCGCGAGATCCCGTTCACCTGCGGTGCGGCCGATGTGCCTGCCTATGCGCGGGCGCACAAACGCTCGCTCGAGACCGCGGCGCGTGCCTGCCGCTACGATTTTTTGCGCGCAGCCGGTCGTGCGCACGGCTGCGGCTGCATTGCGACAGCGCATCATGCGGACGATCTCGCCGAGACGGTATTGATGCGAATTTTGCGCGGTACCGGACCCGCAGGGCTGGCGGCGATGCGCGTCTGGAGCGGCGGCCTGCTGCGGCCGTTGCTCGACGTGACGCGCGCGGAGATTGAAGCCTATGCTGCGGCACAGGGCCTCGCGCCGCGGCACGATGCCACGAACGATCAGCTGGATGCGGTGCGCAACCGCATTCGACACGCGCTTTTGCCGGCGCTGCGCGCGGGATATAATCCGGCCGTAGGGGCGGCGCTCACGCGGCTGAGCACCCTTGCGGCGGAGGAGGACGATCTCCTCTCCGCACTCGCTGCCACGGCGTTTGCACGCGCCGATGGGCCGCAGGGGCTTTCCCAGGAAGTACTGCGCGGCCTTCATCCCGCGCTGCAACGCCGCGTCCTGCGCCTCTATTGGGCGCGTGAAACGGGGGGCGCCAAGGACTTTTTCTATCTCCACGAGGAGCGTATGCGCGCGATGATCGGCGCGCATACGGCGCGGCAGGATATGCCGCACGGCTATGCGGCGCTGTCCTGTTATGGGCATCTGAGGCTGTGCCGCACACAGGCGGCAGCCGTGCAGGGGACCGATGCGCAGATTTTTCTTCCCATCGAACGCGAATATGCTATAATAGAGTTTCAGAGTGCCGAACTCCGAATGCGCCGTATCTCCTCCATGTCTGCGGATGATTCCTGCGGTACGGGGGACGGGGACCGCATCTGCGTCGATCTCGGCGCGGTCGGTTCGCTCGTTTTGCGGACGCGGCGCACAGGGGATTATATGCGCCTTTCCGTCGGCCGAAAGAAAATAAAGAAGATATTGATCGACGATCATGTGCCGCGCGCGCGGCGCGACGCGATCCCGCTCCTTGCCCTTGACGGCGGCAGCGAGATCCTGTGGATTGCCGGCGGGCGGCGCAGCACGACTGCGCCCGTTACCGCGGAGACAAGAGAGATTTTGATGATCGAATATGTGAAGGAGACGACAGCCTGATGATGAGCGATGATATTGAGCGCATTTCCTTTTCAGAGGAGGAGATTCGCGCGCGCGTGCGTGCGCTCGGTGCGCAGATTGCAGCGGATTACCGCGATGCCAAGGAGACCGTCTACTGCGTCGGCATCTTAAAGGGGGCCGCCGTATTCTTTACGGATCTTGTGCGCGCCATCGACCATCCTGTTTCCTTCGATTTTATGATCGTTTCCAGTTATGGGGATGCGGCGGTCTCGAGCGGTCAGGTCAAGATATTAAAGGACCTCGATTTTTCCATCGAGGATAAGCATGTCATCATTGTGGAGGATATCATCGACTCAGGGGCGACCATGCGCTATCTGCGCAAGATGCTTGCGGGGCGCCATCCGAAGAGCATCAAGCTCTGCGCGTTCTTGTCGAAGCCGTCGCGCCGCATCGCCCATGTGGACATCGACTACCTCGGCTACGAGGTGCCGGATGAATTCCTCGTGGGCTACGGTCTCGATTACGCGGAGAAATATCGAAACCTGCCTTATATCGGGGTGCTGCGGCGCTCGGTTTATGAATAACGCAGAGGAGGGATGAATTGAATCAGTCATTTTTGCGCAGCCTTGCGTTTTATCTGCTCATGCTCGTCGTCGTGTGCACTGTGTACGACTATATGACAAACGCGCATCAGACGGTGCAGCGTACGGCGATCGGATACAGTGATTTCACCGCAAAGGTGAATGCGGGCGATGTGGATAAGGTTGTCATCGTCCAAAACAATATCCGCGGGACGCTGACGGACGGCACGGAGTTCGTAACCATCGCGCCGGATGCGCCGAACAGCGATCACGATCTCTATCAACGGCTCGCCGATAAGGGCGTCAACATCTCGGCGGAGAACCCGCCCGAGCCGCCGTGGTGGCAGACACTGCTCACCTCGCTCATTCCCATCGCCCTGCTCATCGGCTTTTGGTTCTTCATCATGCAGCAGTCACAGATGGGCGGCGGCCGCATGTTGAATTTTGGCAAGTCGCGTGTGCGGCTGATGGTGAGCGACAAGAAAAAGGTGACGTTCGCCGACGTGGCGGGCGCGGATGAGGCCAAGCAGGAACTCGAAGAGGTGGTCGAGTTCCTCAAGACGCCGGATAAATTCAACGAGCTCGGCGCGCGTATCCCCAAGGGCGTTCTGCTCTTCGGCCCGCCGGGCACAGGCAAGACCCTTCTCGCGAAAGCCGTTGCGGGCGAGGCCGGCGTGCAGTTCTTCACGATCAGCGGCTCCGACTTCGTTGAGATGTTCGTCGGCGTGGGCGCGTCGCGGGTGCGCGATCTTTTTGAACAGGCAAAAAAATCAGCCCCCTGCATCGTCTTTATCGACGAGATCGACGCGGTCGGCCGTCAGCGCGGCGCGGGGCTCGGCGGCGGTCATGACGAGCGCGAGCAGACGCTGAATCAGCTGCTCGTGGAGATGGACGGCTTTGCCTCCAACGAGGGCATCATCATCATTGCGGCGACGAACCGCCCCGATGTGCTCGATCCCGCGCTCCTGCGGCCCGGCCGCTTCGATCGGCAGATCGTCGTGGATAAACCCGACGTGCGCGGACGCGAAGCGATTCTGAAGGTTCATACCAAGGGGAAACCCATCGCCGCCGACGTCGACCTCGACGTGCTTGCTCGGCGCACGCCCGGCTTTACCGGCGCCGATCTCAGCAATCTCGTCAACGAGGCCGCGCTGCTCGCGGCGCGCCGCAACAAGAAGCAGATCCATATGCCCGAGACGGAGGAGGCCATCGAGCGCGTCATGGCAGGCCCCGAGCGCAAGTCCCACATCATGACGGACGAGGAGAAGCGCCTCACCGCCTATCACGAGGGAGGGCATACGCTGGTCGGGCTGCTGCTCGAACACGCGGACCCTGTGCACAAGGTGACCATCATCCCGCGCGGACGGGCGGGCGGCTATATGCTCTCGCTGCCGAAGGAGGACCGCTCCTATCAGACGCGGTCCGAGCTGCTCGACCGGATCAAGGTCGCGCTCGGCGGACGCGTCGCGGAGGAGGTCGTGCTCGGCGAGATCAGTACGGGTGCATCCAGCGACATCCAGACGGCGACGCGGATCATCCGCAGCATGATCATGCAGTACGGCATGAGCGACGAGATCGGTCCCGTCGCCTACGGCGAGGAAAACCATCAGGTGTTTCTGGGGCGTGATTTCAACCGCGAACGCAATTATTCCGAGGACATCGCGGGGCAAATCGACCGCGAGGTGCGCCGGCACATCGAAGAGGCGTATGAGGCATGTCGGAAGATCATTGAGGAGAACAGGGATAAGCTCGATCTCATCGCGGCAGCGCTGCTCGAACGCGAAACCCTGAACGCGGTCGAGCTGGAGGAGCTGATGACGAAGGGCGTCATCTCCGACCCGGACGACCGTCGGGATGAAAAAGACGACACGGGGACACCCGCGTCGATTCCCGTCGACGTCGTCATCGACGACGCCACGCAGACGAGCGAAGAGGCGGAGCAAGCCGCAGTGGAGCGCCCTGCTCCCGTACCGACGGCTGAGCCGAAGCTCAATATCACACAGTGGAATAAGTGATGCGGTCCGGGTGCTGCTGCATGAATATCGGCGTGCGGCAGCACCTTTTTCTTTAGAACGGGCGCTGTTTTAACGATAATATTAGGAAATATGGTCGTTCGGCTTTGAAGCGACGAGATCGTGTATTTCGAGGAGCATCGCGTACGGCAGAAATGGAGACGCACATATGCACTGGTTTGAGGAAATATTCAGCGCGGCGGGAGAAGCTGTCGACTATGTCGATACGGTGCTGCGCGAGGGCAACGGTTTCACGAAGGCTGCGCGCGAGGTGCTGACTGATCTACAAGTGGCAATGCAGCGTACGGCTGAAAGGCTTGTGCAGGAAGACGGCATTCTCATCGAAAAATGCCGCCGATATGCGCTCAATACAGCGCATTCAGCCCGGAAAGCGCTTGCGGCAGAAACACCGCGGGTCGCGCGCAATCTCTTTGCCTATGAAGCGCGTCCGCTCTTCTTGGACCTTTGCTATCAGCTGGCTCTCGAATACAATGTGCTGCGCAGTGAGGAAACGCGTGCGGCCCATCTGACGCAGGTGCTTGCGGCTTTTGAAGCGGCGCGAAAGCGTCCGCGTCGGACGGATTTCAAGTATCGTGTCTCCATCATCGTTCCCGCATACAATAAGGTCGAGTTCTCGCGCTGCGCGATCGAAAGCCTCTTTCGCCATACGGATTTCTCACGCGGCGATATCGAACTCATTACGATCAACGACGGTTCGACAGATGGGACGGAAGAATATTTCAATAGCCTGCCCCACGAAAAGAAGATCAACCTCAAATACAATGTCTACAATCATCTCGGCTGGGGGATTGCCCGCCACGTTGTCGAGGGCGCATACGTTGTCTATTTCTCCAACGATGCTGTGGCGACGCCACACTGGCTGGAGAATCTGCTCCAAGTGCATGAGACGCTAGACGATGTCTTTTGGGTTGTTCCGACCTGTAACGAGCACTGCATCTCGAACGCGCAGGGGATTCCCGTCGATTACGAGAACACCTTCGAGGATATGGGCAAGATGGAGGCCTTTGCAGAGCGCAACAACCACGCGAATCCACTCCTTTGGGAAGAGCGTGCGCTCCTTATGCCCTTTGTCAGCGTCGTGCCGAATCTCTTTGATGTGCCCGAGATTCGCGCGGATTATTCCTATACCATGTGCGATTTTGAGGACGATGATTTCTCGACGATATTGCGGCGGACAGGGTTCAAACAGATTCTTGCCAAGGATACGTTCGTGCATCACTTCGGGGGAGTGACTCTCAAGGATGTGCGGGGAAGGGAGGCTAATTTTGCGAGCCTTGTCAATATGCGCCCCGTGTTTCGTAATAAATGGAAGGTCGACCCATGGCAGTCGCGTGGAGATGCACCGCTGATCGAAAGCATCCTTGCAGAACAAGCCGTTGGCGCGGAAGAAGTTCGCGTGCTTGTGATCGAGCCGATGTTTGGGGAAGGCCTGTTAAGTATTCGGAATTATTTCCGGAAAAACAGGAAAAAAGTATTCATCGACGCTGTTGTAACCGACGAACGGTATCTTCCCGACAGTAAATATCTGGCGGATTCCGTACATTTTTTATCGACACTTGACAACGTCGCGGAAGATGTCAAGGAAACATACGATGTCATTGTAACCGGGGGGTTCCTCAATGATCTTCCCGTAAAACGTGTCGTTCCGTTTTTTGAAATGTGCCGCCGCATGCTGCGACCGCGAGGCTTCATATATTGCAGTATCTTAAATTTTAATAGTTTTGGACATATTCTGCAGCAACTGCCAAATCACATACCTTTGTTGGCATACGATAGAGTCCCCGACCCGGACGGATATCGTATTTTTTCTGTCGACCAACTCATCGGAGCATTGCGTACAGCGTTAGAAGAAGCTGAGGTTCAGATCCATTATGTTGCACAGGCTCCTCTATTCCCAGGGATAGAGGAGTTTGAGGAGATGGCAGGACGGCTAACGGGATGTATGGACACGCAAAGGAGAGGATTACAGAATTTGTTAGGGGGAGATATTATCGTGTTGCACATTTCGTGACATGATGCGCTCAAAGCCATGCGATGACATAGTGACCATTGTCAATGCAGTATTCATCCGGAAGAGGAGGGATGTGTTTTGCCTAAGCTGAGTATCGTTATTCCCGTTTATCAGATGAATATGCAAGTGAATCAATGCGTGGCATCCATTCGACGTGCTGTGGATATTCCCTATGAGGTGATTATCGTCGATGACGGCTCACCTGTAGAGGAACGCGTCATGATCACGGAGGACTCGGATGATGTGCGGGTTCTTTATTCGGAAGCGCACCAAGGCGCAGCGCATGCCGTGAATACGGGCATGGATACGGCATCGGGAGATGTATTCCTATTTCTTCATGCCGACATTATGCTTGCACCTCATACCGTGGAGGATATGCTGGATGCGTTGATTGAAAATCCTCGGCTTGGTGCCGTCAGTGCCGTTGCAGCACGCAGCCATGAACATGTATCTTTTTCGCCTGAAGTACGCTACCATGACTGGGCGTCGTTTATTTCAGCTGCCGAAAACTATCGGGATAGCGGACAGCGGCCGCATCCGGCGCTCTATTTAGAAATGTTTTGCACGATGGCGCGACGCGACGCCGTCGCAGCGGCAGGCCTCATGGATACGGATTACCAAACGCCTCCTGTGGCGGCGATCGACTATACGCTGCGCATGACAAAGGCAGGTTATCACTTGGCACTTTTGCCATCTGTTTATGTGCATCATCAAGAGAGCGTTCATCTGCATGATATGGATGCCTACGATCGGGAAATTATGGCGGAGAGAGAGCTGTTTTGTGCGAAGTGGGGGGTGAGCCTAAATTATTCATTCTATGCGAGAGCGGATCTCTTTCCTATGATGAATTTAACAAGACGGGGGATTCGTGTATTGGAGATCGGCTGCG
>CAUQAR010000090.1:0-6790 GCA_963515775.1 uncultured Selenomonas sp.
GTTTGGCTTCATGCTCTTGCAGTTGAACGATTTGTTCCCGCAGCCTGCGGCGGTGCTCCGTCAGCATCTCCATGCGCGTGCGCAGCGTCGGGTCACCCGCTGCACGCAGCGCGGCGTAGCGCTTGATCTTCCTGATCGGCATGGCCGTCGCCTTGAGGCGTTTGATAAAATCGATCCACGCGATATCCTGATCGGAATACCGGCGGCGATTGGCGGCGGTGCGCTGCGGCGCGAGCAGACCCTCGTGCTCGTAATAGCGCAGCGTGTGGATTCCAAGACCTGTGATGCGCGCAAATTCTCCGATGGTATACGACAAAAAAATCACCTCCCGGGGACTTGACATAGCGTATACTCTACATTATATCATAGGCGTCACACAAAGGAGGTTTTTCAAATGAGTGACAAAAAGTATACGGTCATCACGGGCGCGAGCTCCGGTATCGGCTATGCGGCGGCAAAGGCATTCGCGGCGCGCGGCAAACACTTGATTGTTACTGCGCGGCGGGAGGCGCAGCTCGCGCAGCTGCGCGATGAGATTCTAGCGGCGCATCCCGGTGTGGATGTCATCGTTCACGCTACCGATCTCTCGGTTCCCGAGAACGCACACCGGCTCTATGACGACCTGCGCGCCTATGACGTAGAGACGTGGGTGAACAACGCGGGCTTCGGTAACTACGGGAGCGTCGCGGCGCAGGATGTATCAAAAATCGAATCCATGCTGCGGCTGAACATCGAGGCGCTGACGATTCTCTCGACCCTCTTTGTGCACGACTACCGCGATGCGGCGGGGGCGCAGCTCATCAACATCTCCTCCTGCGGCGGCTACACGATCGTGCCGCCTGCCGTCACCTACTGCGCGACGAAGTTCTATGTGAGCTCCTTTACCGAGGGCCTTGCGAGAGAGCTGCAAGAGGCGGGGGCAAAGCTGCGCGCGAAGGTGCTCGCGCCGGCCGCGACCGCAACCGGGTTCGGCAAGATCGCCAACGATGTGGAGACCTACGATTACGACGCGCGCTTCGGCACCTACCACACGGCGGAGCAGATGGCGGACTTCCTCCTGCGGCTCTACGACAGCGACAAGATTCTCGGGCGCGTCGACCGCGAGACCTACGAATTTGAACTCTGCGACCCGCTGATCCCCTACGCGGGCAATTCGAGCAGGAATCAGAAGTAGCGTTTGGAGCATAAACGAAGAAAAATACATTGATTTTGTAATGTAAATGCCATACAATATACATGAAAGAGGTGACTTTCATGGCGGATACGATGAACTTCAGCATTCGTATGGAGCGCGATGTGAAAAAAGAGTGTGAGTTATTGTATGGTGAATTGGGGTTGACGCTGAGCAGTGCGATCAATGTTTTTTTGCGCCAATCGCTTCGTGTGGGGGGGTTTCCTTTTGATGTGAAATTACAGCAGCCAAATGCGGAAACCGTCACCGCGATGATGGAGGCAGAGCGGATCGCGCACGATCCAACGGTAAAGCGATATGCGGATGTTGAAGAAGCTCTGCGGGAACTGAAACGATGAAACGCGACGTCGTGTGGACGACGAAGTTCAAGAAAGACTATAAACTCGCACTGAAACGACACATGGACATAGCGCTTTTGGATGATATTATCCGTGCCCTGTCATATGGGGATGTGCTGCCGAAAAAGAATAAGGACCATGCGCTGACCGGCGATTGGGCCGGGTATCGTGAATGTCATATTCTTCCCGACTGGCTGCTGATTTATCGCCTTGAGGATGATGTTTTAGTATTGACCTTAACACGCACCGGAACGCATGGCGACTTATTTGGAACATAACCAGCGTACTTGTATTGCCGCGCCCCTCATGCTATACTAATAAAAACTCCATACGAGGTGTTTTTCGAGCCGCTGCGCCTACGGCTTTTGACTACGGCGTCGCGGCCTGACCGGGGAGAATTCTGCGGTCACGGGGGACGTGCCGGAAACGGACGTCCCTGCCCGCAGACGTGCCGCACAGCGGCGCGCCTGCACTGCAAAGGAAAACCGGCAGGAGCATGACGCCTTTTTGTGTGTGATGATGCCCCCGGGATTTCCGGCGGGCATTTTTATATGCCCGGGGTCATATTTCGGCATTGGCCGGGAAAGGGATGTGGTACAGGATGAGAGGACAAACGGGGATCATGCGGCGCGCATTCGCGCTGCGCGTCTGCGTTATCGCCGCGGCGGCGCTGCTGACGGGATGCGAGCAGGAGGCCAAGCGGGCGGCGCAGCAGGCCTCCGACAAGGAGACGTACACATTTACGGATCAGGCGGGCAACGAGGTCACGGTGAAAGCGCCCGTGGATCGCATCGTCGTCCTCGAACATCACTCGCTCGACATCATCTGCCAGCTCGGCGGGCAGGATAAGATCGTCGGCGTGCTGTCCACATGGGAGCGCGAGCTTGGCGACTACATTGCGGACATTTGGCCCGCGATCAAGGACATGAAGACGCCGGGCACGCTGACTCAGCCGAACATCGAGGAGATCGCGGCGCTCAGGCCCGACATCGTGATCGTCGCGTCGCAGTCCGATCAGGGCTCTGCGGCAAAGCTGCGCGCAATGGGCATCCCCGTCGCCGTGCTCTCCATGCGCGGCGAGGGAAAACAGGCCGAGGCGCAGAACCCGCGGCTCTCGAATGCGGACAAGGCCTATACGGACGGCCTGCACGATGCGATCACGATCCTCGGACATCTCATGGGCCGCGATGAGAAGGCGAAGGAGCTTTGGGCGTTCGCCGAGGAGACGCGTTCGATCGTGGAGAAAGCGGTCGGCGATATTCCGGACAGTGCGCGCATCACGGCGATCCCCGTTTCGAGCAAGCACATGGTCTACGGCAACGACAAATATGTCGGCTGCATGCTGCTGCGCGCGGGCGGCGTGAACGCGGCGGCGCACGATGTGCAGGGCAACGGCGAGTACAATGTCGAGTCGCTGGCGAAGTGGAATCCCGAGGTCATCATCTCGCAGGACCGCTACCCGGAGGTCTACAAGGAGCTCACGACCGATCCGGCGTACGCGCAGCTGCGCGCAGTGCAGGATGGCAACGTCATCGAGGCGCCGTACTGGGCGAAGCCGTGGGGCAACCCCGACGCGGACTCCGTGGCGCTCGGCGAGCTGTGGCTGGCCCACATGTTCTACCCGGACAAGGTGAGCGCGGACGTCGTCATGGAGCGTGCGAAGAAGTTCTATGAGACGTTCTACGGCGCGCCGTTTAAGGGAACGGTTGCGGAAGGCATCAAGACGAAGAAATGATGAATGTAAAATCACTGACCAGCGGGGGGCGGGGCGCATTGTGCGTCCTGCTCCCTTTGACGTGTATCCTCTTTTCGCTGACACTCGGCGCGTACCACATTTCGGTGCCGCACGTCTTTCAGATCCTCGGCGCGGATTTTACGGGCGTGCTCCCTGCCGATGTGACGCCGATGGAGGTCTCGATGATCTACGATGTGCGCCTGCCGCGCATCGTTGCCGCCGTTCTCGCGGGCTGCGGCCTTGCGGTTGCGGGCGGCGTCTTTCAGGCGCTCTTCGGCAATCCGCTCGCCAGTCCCTATACGCTCGGCGTCAGCAACGGCGCTGGCTTCGGCGCGGCGCTCGCGATCGTGCTCTCGGCCCCCGCGGCGCTCACGCAGGTGTCGGCGCTGGCCTTCGGCATCATCTCTGTCGGACTGACCTTTCTCCTTGCGGGACACAAGCGGAGTGCACCCGTGACAATGATCCTCTCCGGCATGCTCGTCAGCGCCTTTTTTTCCTCGCTCGTAGCGCTGCTGAAATTCACGGCCGACCCGGAGGATAAGCTGCCGCAGATCGTCTACTGGCTGATGGGCTCGCTCGCAAGCGTCCGCTATGACGGACTGGTCCTCGTACTGCCCGCGTACCTCGCGGCGCTCGTGCTGCTCGCGCTCTATCGCTGGCGCATCAACATCCTCAGCATGGGCGAGCAGGAGGCGCGCTCCATGGGCGTTTCCGCAAAGCGCGACCGCGCCCTCATCATCCTCGCGGCGACGCTGCTCACATCGCTCGTCGTGAGCTTTTCCGGTATCATCGGCTGGGTCGGCATCGTCATCCCGCATCTCGCGCGCATGATCACGGGGCCGGACTTTCGCCGGCTCATGCCCGTCTCCGCGTCGCTCGGCGTCGTCTATCTGCTCGTCATCGACGACCTCTGCCGCACGCTCACCTCGCTCGAGATTCCGATCGACGTCATCACAGGGCTGGTGAGCATCCCGATCTTCATCTATTTTATTTTGAAAAAGAAGGTGCGCTGGTCATGAGACTCGACGTGGAGCATCTGAAGTTTGGCTATGACGCGGCGCGCACGATTCTCACCGATGTGTCGTTCACGCTCGGGGGCACCGGCGTTTACTGCATCCTCGGCAGGAACGGCACGGGAAAGAGCACACTGCTCAGGTGCATCGCGGGCGAGCTGCATGCGGCGGGGCGCATCCTCTTTGACGGGAAGGAGCGCGCCGCGTACAGCGACCGTGCGATCGCGCGTAAGGTCGCCTACATCCCGCAGTCCCATACGCCGATTTTCCCGTTCCGCGTGCTCGACGTCGTGATGATGGGGCGCACGGCGCACATGCGATACTTCGCTTCGCCCGGCGCGCGCGAAGCCGAGATCGCGCGGCACCACATGAACTTCCTCGGCATCGCGCATCTTGCGGATCAGCCCTACACGAACATCTCGGGCGGCGAGCGCCAGCTCGTCATGCTCGCGGCTGCGCTCACGCAGCAGCCCGCGTTCCTCATCCTCGACGAGCCGACGGCGCACCTCGACTTCGGCAACACGCAGCGCTTCCTCGATCTCGTCCTGCGACTGAACGCCGAGGGCCTCGGCATCCTCATGACCTCGCACTTCCCCGATCACGCCCTCTATCTCGGCGCCGAGACCCTCGTCATGAAGGACAGCCGCCTGTGGAAACACGGCGCGGCGGCGTCCGTCATCGACGAAGCAGGCATGACGGCGCTTTATAGACTCCCCGTGCACATCGGCAGCGTCGGTACGCGCAGCGTCTGCGTCGGCGGGGAGATCGGCGCGCGATAAAGGTATTTCTATTTGATGGGAAATCGTGTAAAATAGAAGTGACAGAAAGGATATATTGATTTTATAGAAAGTGGAGGAGCAAAGCGATGGATGAACGCCGCGATGGAACAGACGAATATGGGTGGCCGGAACTATACGATCGCCGCACATTGAACCGGATGTACCGGGAGATTCCGATGAAAGACACGACGTCGCGACTCCTGCGGAAATATTTCACCGCGATGGCGAACCTCTACGGGATTATTCCACTGCGCGAGGCGTATGAGATCGCGAAACATTTCAGCCCGCGCAGCTTTTCCGAGGAGGAGTTTTTTGCCTTCGCCAGGATCGCGGCACATGAGGATAACAATCATGAAATCCTTGGAGAAGAGGCTCTTTATACGGACGGGCAGCCGACTGCATTTGCCGACTATGAGATTGTCAACCTTGACCTGCTGGAGGATATCGCATCGGAGGAGATGGCCTATTATAAAGTCAAGGAACGCCAACATGGGAAGGATTATTATATTCCGCCGACGAAAGAGGAGCTTCTTGCCTATACGGATGACGGCTATGTTGCGGTAACGCCGGAATATACCGCGTTTAAACATTTTTTGCGCACGCATTACGAACCGGACGAAGAACTGTTCGATATAGATTTTGCCGTCCAAATAATGTTTATTAAGATTCGTATTGATGTGGACATGAGCGCGGCCTTGCAGAACTTTGCATACTACGGGTTTAAGCTGCGCGACGATGACGACTTCGTCAGATTTGCGGAGCTCTACCAAAATCACGCCAACAATGCACGGATTTTTAGCAACTGCGGCTATACCCCGTGTGAGATCCGAGCGATGCAGCCGCCAGAATACGATAAAAATGCGACGATCAGCATCGGGAAAAATATGCGGGAGATGCTTATGCGCGGCGAGCTCAATGTCGATGATCTGCGCCGCGGCATTATGGAGCAGGAGCTTCCAAATGAACGGATGCGGGATAGCCTATTGGAGCAGATTGATGAGATCGTAGCGGGAAGATCGCTGCCTGCCAAGAGCAAAAAAATCGGCCGCAACGATCCATGCCCCTGCGGCAGCGGGAAAAAGTACAAGAAATGCTGCGGCAAGTGATGCGTATTTTGATCTACAATTGCTGGCAAGTAGGGGAGGGGTAAAAAATACGCGCCGAAAAGGGGCTGTAACGAAAACGTGTTTTTTACACAAAGTCGTTACAGCCCCTTTGATTTCCTTTAGCGAATCAACAGCTTTTGGATCAAGAAACCGCTTGCATTTGGATGCAGCTCCATATATTATAAAGCCATATCATGTGAGATCGGTTTATCGTACGGAGGGGGAGAATCGAGTTGCAGTACATGATGAAAGTCGCATGTGTTGTTGCCATATGTGCGGGTCTTGCGGGGCTGACCGGCTGCGGCGCCACAAAGACGATGAATGGGGTGCAGCGTATGGAACAGATAGATCAAAAGTATGAGGAGATGGAGAAAAGGCACGAGGAGTTTAAAAAAGAATTTGATAAAAAAGACGCCGAATGGAAGCGAGAGAATGAAGAGATGCGCAAGGAATCCGAGAAGATCAAAAAGGAAGTCGACCGGGAGTTTGAAGAAAAGAGCGAGCGTCTTGACAAAGCGCTCAAAAATGCGCCGCCGCTTTGATGTGTGCTCCATGGTCGTCATATGACGCAGGAAAATAAAAAACTTCCGCACGCCCCCTTGACATGAAATTTAGGATGTAGTATCA
>CAUQAR010000091.1:0-6595 GCA_963515775.1 uncultured Selenomonas sp.
TTTTTTTTTTAGCACCTAGTATAATACCCTCATACTGATAGCAGCTGGTGCTAAAATTTGGTGCGACGAAGGGGGGCGGCGTCATGACGGAGAAGAAGCGGCGGCGGCAGGAGAATCTCGTCATGGCCGTGCGGAAAGAACCGTTCCTGACCGACGAAGCGCTCGCGAAGAAGCTCGCGGTCAGCGTGCAGACGGTGCGCCTCGACCGCACGGAGCTCGGTATTCCGGAGCTGCGCGCGCGTGTCCGCACGCTAGCAGAGCACGCGCGGGAAAAAGTCCGCGCCATCCCTCACACGGAAGTCGTCGGCGATCTCTTGTCTCTCGAACTCGGCCGCGCGGGCACGTCGGCGCTCAAGGTGACCGACGATCTGCTCTTTGCAGACCTGGACGTTGCGCGCGGCACCGCGCTCTTTTCGCAGGCAAATTCGCTTGCACTTGCGATCATCGACGCCCCCGTCGCCATGACGGGCGTCGCCAATGTGAAGTATAAGGTCCCCATTCGCAAGGGCGATACCGTCATTGCGCATGCCGAGATCGTCAAGGTGCGCGGCAATAAAATATTCGTCTGGGTCAAGACCTATCGCGGGGACAAAGAAGTCTTTCGTGCAAAGTTTATCGTGGTTTCACTGGATAAATGACGAAATTGTCTCATGGGGGAAGGAAGCGCGGGATGAATATAGCGGTCGATGCGATGGGCGGAGATTTTGCGCCCGGGGAGATTGTCCGGGGCGCGGTCGACGCGGCGAAGAAGTACGACTGTGAGATCGTTCTCGTCGGCGACGAGAAGAAGATTCGCGCCGAACTGCACGGCGTGGACATCGAAGCGCTGCGCATCTCCATCGTACACGCGGGCGAGGTCGTCGGTATGGACGAGCATCCCGCGGAGGCCGTGCGTTCTAAGAAGGACGCCTCCATCGTCGTCGCGACTCGCCTTGTCAAGGACGGGACGTGCGATGCGGTGCTCTCCGCGGGATCGACCGGCGCGGCGGTTGCGGCAGCGCAGCTCATCCTGCATCGGATTCGCGGCGTCGGACGGCCCGCCATCGCGACGCCGATGCCGACCCCGGACGGCGTGACGCTCATGCTCGACTCGGGGGCGAATGTGGATTCCAAACCGGAGCACCTCGTGCAGAGCGCCGTCATGGGCTCGCTTTATGCGCAGTACGTCTTTGGCATTGAACAGCCGCGCGTCGGCCTCCTCAATATCGGCGAGGAGGAGACGAAGGGCAACGAGCAGGCCAAGGAGACCTACCTGCTGCTGTCTGCGGAGAAGAACGTCCATTTCTGCGGCAATGCCGAAGGCCGCGATGTGCCGAAGGGCAACTTTGACGTTGTGGTTTGTGATGGCTTTGTCGGCAATGTTGTGCTAAAATTTGCAGAGGGGATTGCAAAGACCATCCTCGGGCTGATTCGCGAGGAGATTCGCGGCGGGGGACTCATGGCGCGCCTTGGCGCGCTGCTCCTCATACCGACGATGCGCCGCCTTGGCCGGCGCCTCGATGTGCGCGAGTACGGCGGTGCGCCGCTGCTCGGCGTGAACGGTTGCTGCGTCATCGGACACGGATCCTCCGACGCCAAGTCCATTGCGAGTGCGATCGGCGCCACGGTGGATTATGTGAACGGCAGGGTGCTGGATCAGATTCGCGATGCGCTGGCAAAAGAGGAGGGGCCGAATGAATAAGATCAGTGCGGGCATCCTCGGGACTGGGTACTATCTCCCGGAGAAGGTGCTGACGAACTTTGATCTCGAAAAGATGGTGCAAACCAGCGACGCATGGATCGTCGAACGCACGGGCATCCATGAGCGCCGTATCGCAGCTGCGGATGAACCAGTCTCGGCACTGGCGATCTGCGCCGCCGAGATGGCGCTCGCGGATGCCGGCGTCGCCGGAGAAGAGCTCGACCTCATCATCATGGCGACGCTGACCTCCGACCGCATCATCCCGTCGACGGCCTGCGTTTTGCAGGATCGTCTCGGGGCAAAACACGCGGCGGCGTTCGATCTGTCGGCGGCATGTTCCGGGTTCGTCTATGCCTCTTCCATCGCCGCACAGTTCATCGAGGGCGGCGTTTACCGCCGCGTGCTCGTGATCGGCGGCGAGACACTCTCGCGCGTCATTGACTGGCAGGACCGCAACACCTGCATCCTCTTTGGAGACGGTGCGGGGGCGGCCGTATTCGGCCCCGTGGCGGACGGCTACGGCATGCGCGCCTTTGATCTCGGCAGCGACGGATCGGGCGGCGATTCCCTCGACATTCCGTCGAGCGGCAGTCTCTGCCCCGTGACCCCGGAGACGATTGAGCAGCGCCTCAACTACGTCCATATGGACGGCAAGGCGGTCTTTCGATTTGCGACGAAGGTCATGGGAAAGACCGTGGAGACATCCCTCGCACGCGCGGGGATGCAGCGGGAGGAACTGGATTTCCTCGTACCGCATCAAGCGAATATCCGTATTATCCAATCGGCGGCCAAACGGCTGCATATGCCGATGGACAAAGTTATTATAAATATTCATCGTTACGGCAATATGTCTGCCGCATCCATCCCTGTCGCCCTCGCGGAGGCGGCGCACGCGCAGCAGTTCAAAAAGGGAGACAACATTGCCCTTGCAGGTTTCGGCGCGGGACTTACATGGGCATCGTGTATTATGAAGTGGGCGAAGGAGGAAAACGGTTAATGTTTGAAAACAACCCGGTTTGTCGGATGCTTGGCATCAAGTATCCGATCTTCCAAGGCGGTATGGCATGGATCGGCACGGCTGAACTGGCCTCGGCCGTCTCAAATGCCGGAGGCCTCGGTCTCATCGGCGCAGGACACATGCCGCCCGATGCACTGCGCAGTGAAATTCATAAGCTCAAAGGCTGGACGGATCGGCCCTTCGGCGTCAACGTCATGCTGATGAGTCCCTTTGTGAAGGAAGTCATGCAGGTCGTGCTCGAGGAGCGCGTTCCCGTGATTACGACGGGCGCGGGCAATCCCGGCGAATATGTGCCGGGACTCAAGGCGATCGGCTCGAAGGTCATTCCTGTCGTCGCCTCCGTCGCCCTCGCGCGCCGTCTCGTGCGTACCGGCGTGGATGCCGTGATCGCAGAGGGGACGGAGTCGGGCGGCCACATCGGCGAGATCACGACGATGGCGCTGCTCCCGCAGGTGGTTGACGCCGTGGACGTTCCGGTCATCGGCGCGGGCGGTATCGCCGATGCCCGCGGCATGGCCGCGGCCTTTGCGCTCGGCGCGAAGGCCATTCAGATGGGGTCGCGCTTCGTACTCAGCGAGGAGTGCATCGCACATCCGAACTACAAGAAAGCCGTCCTCAAGGCAAAGGACCGCTCGACCGTCGTCACAGGCCGCTCCCTCGGCCATCCCGCGCGCGTCCTTCAGAACAAGCTCTCGCGCAAATACGAGGAGATGGAGGCGGCGGGCGCGTCGAATGAAGAGCTCGAGCAGCTCGGTGTCGGCAGCCTACACCGTGCGACGCATGAGGGGGACGTAGACAACGGCTCCGTCATGATCGGCGAGATCTCGGGGATGCTTTCGGACATCAAGCCCGTCAAGCAGATCATCGAGGACATCGTCAGCGGCCTCCCGGGCGCCGTGGATGCGGTGTGCAGCACCTGTCAGTGAGGTGAATACGATGGGGAAACTCGCCTTTATCTTTCCGGGGCAGGGCGCGCAGGTCGTCGGCATGGGCAGGGATTTGTTCGATGCGTACGATCTTGCGAAAAAACGCTTTGCCGAAGCGGATGAAGCGCTCGGCTATTCCATTAGCAAACTCTGCTTTGAAGGGCCCGCCGACCGGCTTCAGCTCACGGAGCACACGCAGCCCGCGATTTTGACCGTCGAGGTCATTGCCGCACAGCTTCTGTGCGAGGCGGGCGTTACCCCCGCAGTCGCGGGCGGGCACAGCCTCGGCGAGTACGGCGCGCTCGTGCTTGCGGGCGTCCTGTCGTTTGCGGACGCTGTCCTGCTCGTGCATAAGCGCGGCGCCTATATGCAGGAAGCCGTCCCCGTCGGCGAGGGCGCGATGGCCGCGGTCATCGGACTCGACGACGACCGCATCGTCTCGGTCTGTGCCGAGGCGAGCAGCGCGGGGGCCGTGCAGGCGGTCAACTTCAACTGCCCGGGACAGACCGTGATCGCGGGGACGGTCCGGGGGGTGGAGAAGGCTGTGGCGCTGCTCAAGGCGCAGGGCGCGAAGAAGGCGGTCATTCTGCCCGTCTCCGCCCCGTTCCACTCGACGCTGATGGCGCCCGCGGCGAAAAAACTCGCGGCGGAGCTCGACAAGGTGACACTCCGTGACGCGGCGTTCCCCGTGGTATCGAACTATACGGGGAAATTGCAGCGGACGGCGGCGGAGATCAAAGAAAACCTCGTGGCGCAGGCGGATCACCCCGTGCGCTGGATCTCGTGCGTGGAGACCATGCGGGACTTCGGCGCGGACACCTACGTCGAATGCGGTCCGGGCAGGACGCTTTCGGGATTCAACAGGCGCATTGACAAATCGCTTGTGAGCATGAACGTCGAGAATGCGGACTCCTTGCAAAAAACACTTGACACACTAAAGAAGTAATGATTAAATGGGTTCGGTCGAACGGAATCCGGAAGGAGGATACCCATGGTTCTTGCAGGGAAAGTCGCTCTCGTGACGGGCGGATCCCGCGGCATCGGGCGCGCCATTGCCATTCGCCTTGCGGCGGAGGGGGCGCGGGTTGCCGTCAACTATGCGGGCAACACCGCGGCTGCCGAGGAGGTCAAATCCATCATAGAGCAAGCCGGCGGAACGGTCATGCTCATCCGGACGGACGTTTCGGATGCCGCCGCGGCGGCGGAGATGGTCGCGCGTGTGCGCGAAGAACTCGGCGGACTCGATATCCTCGTCAACAACGCGGGCATTACGCGTGACACGCTGCTTGTCCGGATGAAGGACGAGGACTTTGACGCGGTGATCAATACCAACCTCAAAGGGGTTTATGCCTGCACCAAGGCGGCTGCGAAGCTCATGACCAAGCAGCGCAGCGGACGCATCGTGAATCTCTCGTCCGTCGTCGGTGAGATCGGCAACGTCGGGCAGACGAACTACGCGGCCGCGAAGGCGGGCGTGATCGGCTTCACGAAGGCGGCGGCGAGGGAACTTGCGCCGCGCGGCATCACGGTCAACGCCGTGGCGCCCGGCTTCATTGACACAGATATGACGGCTGTTCTGAAGGACAGCATTCGAGAAAAACTCGTAGAGAGCATCCCGCTCGGGGCGCTCGGCAAACCGGAGCATGTCGCTGATGCCGTACTCTTCCTCGTAAGCGACGCGGCATCTTATATTACCGGCCAAACGCTGAATGTAGACGGCGGCATGGTGATGTAGCACATAATCAATTCATTTGAAGGAGGTGAGATACTGCATGGCAACGTTTGACAAGGTTCGCGACATCGTCGTAGAACAGCTTGGATCGGAGGCTGACGAGGTCACCCTTGAGTCCACCTTCATTGACGATCTTGGCGCCGATTCGCTTGACATCGTTGAGCTCATCATGGCTTTTGAAGAGGAGTTCAATGTAGAGATCCCCGATGAGGCAGCTGAGAAGATTAAAACAGTTCAGGATGTCGTCAATTACATCGATCAGCACAAATAAGAAGCGATGGAGACGGATGCACCGTATCTGCGCACCAAACTGATCTTTTAGGGAAATCCCGTGACAGCTCAGGCGCACGGGATTTTTCTCAAAAGACAGCATTGACTTTGCATAAAACCAGGGCGGGCAGCGCCCTGCTGTCATACATCTGCCTCCCGGCCGGCGGAACCGGACGAATATGTGGAAGGGGAGACGGGACAAAACTTCTTGCGGAGAGAATGCAATGCCGTAGGTACGGCATGCCGCTGTGTGGCACGCTCTCTCCCGATTGGAGGGCTTATATGAAACTACCTGAGGTGAGGATTGGCCGCAAAGTTGCCACCGTCCCCATCATTCAGGGCGGTATGGCGATTCGCATTACGACGGCGCGGCTCGCCGCCGCCGCTGCGAACGAGGGTGGGATCGGACTCATCGCCGCTTCCGGCATGAAGCCGAAGGAGCTGCGCTATGAGATTCGGCTCGCGCGCGCACTTTCACCCAATGGGATCATCGGCATCAACGAAATGGTTGCGGCAAGCGACTTTGTGGATGCCGTTCAAATCGCGATTGACGAAGGCATCGATCTCGTGGTCGCGGGCGCGGGCTTCTCGCGCGATATGTTCCAGCTCGGCAAGGAATCCGGCACCCCGATCGTTCCGATCGTCTCGACGCCGAAACTTGCAAAAATTGCAGAAAAACTCGGCGCCGCAGCCGTCGTCGTCGAGGGGAAGGAAGCCGGCGGACATCTCGGCACGGACGTCTCCGTGCGCAGTATCATCGCCGACGTTCGTGCCGCGGTGAAGATTCCCGTCTTTGCGGCCGGCGGCATCCTCACGGGACAGGATATTGCCGATCTGCACAAGCTGGGTGCGGACGGCGTCCAACTCGGATCGCGTTTCGCGGCATGTGTGGAGTCCAATGCGGCGCCGTCACTTAAGAGATATTACTTAAAATCCAAGAAGGATGATATCGTGATCATCCACAGTCC
>CAUQAR010000092.1:0-6590 GCA_963515775.1 uncultured Selenomonas sp.
GACCTGTGGTATGTCTTTTGAAATAGGGGGCGCTTTAATCAGCACTTCCCTAAAAACCTCCGGATGTCCGGATCGACGTCATCATCTCTCCCGCCAGTACATAGGAAGACCATGGTTGTCTCCATCGCCCATCTCAAGCGTGCGTTCTTCCTTACAAATACGCTGAAATGTATATTGGCTTCGTCCGAGGCCATAGGCGTCAAACGTGCAGATAAAGATAATGTACGCCTTCGGCAGGTCTCTATAGCGTCCGCCCCTCTTCAGCGCATTCACATCAAGTTGCGCCCCATAGTAGCGCGAGCGTTTCGCAAGACCTCCGAACTTCGGCGAATTGGTGGTCTGCATTTCGATGTTATAGATCGCCCCCGCCTCGTCTTCGACATAGACGTCAAGCCGCACGCTCTTTTTATCCGGATCACCTTCCTGCGTCTTCTCGGTCTCCGGGTAGGTGATCTCGCGAATGCTGATACCCAGGACTTTCTCGATCAAGTATTTGCATATCCTCTTGTTCCTCATGACATGCTGAAAGAGAAAGTCATCGCGTATCTCAAGGTTTTCCCATCGTTTTATCCGCTCCACAGCATCACTTTCTTTGCTTATATTCTATCGAATGAGGAACGTTCTTGCAATAGGAAACGTAAATGGATACTGTTGTATGAAGTTTTTTCATATGCAGCGGATACGATCAGAGAAGGAACGACGCATAACCGCCGCGTATGGTTTACATAAAAAGGATGCCGTACTCGCACGAACGCATGTGTGCGCGGCATCCCTCATCGTTATACGATTTTAGAGGCTTTGAGCTGTCGATAGATGGAGTACCCCGCGGCGGGAAAGCCGAGCAGGATGCCGCCGATGGTGCAGATATGCCCCGTCCCGAGGAAATCGTCGATCCATCGGCCGATGAAGATGAATATGCCGAGAAAGACGACGAGATAGATGCCAACACCCGAGAGGATGCCGAAGGCGCGCAGGGCGTCCGCGAGGCCGGACGAATGCTCTTTGGGCCGGTGCTCCATGTCGTCTCCCCCTCTCCGGCGGGCGCCGCTCAGGATGCACTCCGGAAAGGTTCCGGCGGCGTTTCTCTGCGGCCCGTATGGTAGAGGATCGCCTCGATGATGCGCGCCGCCGCACGTCCGTCTCCGTACGGATTCACCGCCTCCGCCATATGCGTATAGGCGGTCGGCTCCGTGAGCAGGCGCATGGTCTCGCTGTAGACGCGCTCTTCGGCCGTGCCGATGAGCCGCACGGTGCCGGCCGAGACGGCTTCGGGCCGCTCGGTGGTGTCGCGCAGAACGAGGACAGGCTTTCCGAGAGCGGGCGCTTCCTCTTGAATGCCGCCCGAATCGGTGAGCACGATGTCGACGCGCGCCATGAGATTGGCAAACGGTTCGTAGTCGAGCGGATCGATGAGATGGACGCGCGCGAGATGGCCGAGCTCCTCCTGTACGATTTCACGCACTTTGGGATTGCGGTGCACGGGGAAGATGACCTCGACGTCCTCAAGCTCGTGAACGATGTCGTGGATCGCGCGGTAAACCTGCCGCATGGGCTCGCCGAGGTTCTCCCGGCGATGCGTCGTGACGAGCAGCACGCGGCGCTCCGCAAAGTCGATCTGCCGCAGTTTCTCCGGCAGCACATAGTCCGGACGCACCGTGTGATGCAGCGCGTCGATCACGGTGTTGCCCGTGACGAAGATGCGGTCCTCGGGAACCCCCTCTGCCGCCAGATTGTCGTGCGCCGTCGCGGTGGGCGCAAAGTGCAGTCCGGCAATGCCGCCCGTGAGGCGGCGGTTCATCTCCTCCGGGAACGGCGAATAGATGTCATGCGTACGCAGCCCGGCCTCGACGTGGCCGACGGGGATCCGGTGATAGAACGCCGCGAGCGCCCCCGCGAAGGTCGTCGTCGTATCGCCGTGCACGAGCACGAGATCCGGCCGGTCCTTCAGCAGCACTTCGTTGATGCCAAGCATGGCGCGTGTTGTGATGTCAAAAAGGGTCTGCCCTGCCGCCATGATGTTGAGGTCATAGTCGGGAACGATGCGGAAGAGATGCAGCACCTGATCGAGCATTTCGCGATGCTGCGCGGTGACGAGCGTGCGCGTCTCGATGGCATCCGTATGCCGCATGAGCTCCATGACGACGGGCGCCATCTTGATCGCCTCGGGGCGCGTGCCAAAGATCGTCATGACTTTGATTTTGCCGGTCATTCTTCCTCTGCTCCTCTCCGAATGGGTCTTCTTTTATTTCTGCTGCGTCGCGTCGAGCTGGAGGATCCCCAGCTTGCGCGCGCCGAGGAAGACGGCCGCCGCGACGATGAGGATGATCAGCAGCGCCGCCTGTATGCTCACGGCCGTCAGCGCGAGCGCGCAGAGGCCGAAGAGCGCGCTGACGACGTACATGAGCAGCACGGCCTGTTTCTGCGTAAAGCCGTGTGCGAGCAGGCGGTGGTGGAGATGCCCTTTGTCCGGTTTAAAGATTGGCCGGTGGTTGCGCGCGCGGCGCACGATGGCAAACGTCGTGTCGAGAATCGGAAGTCCGAGCGCGAGGATGGGCACGATGAGCGCAATGGTCGCCGCGCTCTTGACGGCGCCGACCACGGAGATACCCGCCAGCATAAAGCCGAGAAACATGCTGCCCGTATCGCCCATGAAGATGCGCGCGGGATTGAAGTTGTAGTAGAGAAATCCCACGGCCGCGCCTGCGAGCGCCGCCGTGATCATCGCGACGAACGGAATCCCCTCCTCCATCGCAACGAGGAAGATGGTGACGGCCGCGATCGAAGAGACGCCCGCCGCAAGGCCGTCGAGGCCGTCGATGAGGTTGACCGTATTCGTGAGGCCCACCACCCAGAAGATCGTCGCGGGAATCGCAAGGTACTCGAGATAGATATAGTCGCCGAAGGGATCGGTAACGACATCGATGCGCACGTCGAAGCCGATGACGAGTACACATGCGGCGAGAATCTGCCCGAGCAGCTTCACCTTTGCCGGGAGATCCCAGTAGTCGTCGATGATGCCGATGACGACGATGATCGTGCCGCCCGCGAGAAGTCCGAAGAGGCTCGTCATGAGCTCCGGCGTAAGATCGGCAAAACCGAGCTGGATGAGCACAGAGACCATAAAGGCCGCATAGATACCGAGGCCGCCGATGCGCGGGATGGGGCGCACATGGACCTTGCGCGCGTCGGGCGCGTCAAGCGCCCCCGTCCGCCGGGCAAATGTAATGACGACAGGCGTCAAAATAAGCGCCGTACCGAGCGCAATCATAAATGCTAAAACATGATCGGGCATGAAACATTGCTCTCCTTAAAGAACTAGGCTGTCGCTTTATCCATCTTACCGCAGCGCGTCGCATCTGTCAATCGGGCGGTTTCTCCGCGGCCAAAGAGGACCGGCACCCCGCCAAAAATCGCCGCGCAAGAACCACGGCGGCAAAGTCGTCGACGGGTACGGGCGGCACGAGCATGCCGCGCGGCACGAGACGCCGCCACCCCCGCGGCGGATGCGCCTCCCAGTACACGCGCCGCGCCTCGTCGGTGGTGCGGTATTCGTCGACGAGTGTGACCGCGCCCGCCCCGGCAATGCGCTCGATGCGCGCATGCGCGGCGGCGCTCGTCGTGCCGTCCCCCATGATCACGCGCGGCGCGTGCTTGCGGATGAGCGCATCGACGGCGGCGTCGAGCTCCTTGGTCGGAACGATCTTTTGAAAGAGGATGTCCCCCGTGGGCGCAACGAGTGCGACGCCGCATTTGTCCCGCCCGGGATCGACGGCAAGAACGGCGCTCACTGCCCCGTCTCGTTTTCGATCTTGAAGGTGAGGCGCAGCGGTCCCATCGCGTCCGTATCGCCCGCCGCATAGGCGGAGATCACGACGGGGCCGCTGCGTGCGGCGAGATCGTGCACGAGGCCGTAGAACTCCGCCCCCTCGATGACACCGACCGTCCCGCGGATCGGATCGGGCAGGATCCCCTTGGCCGCGGCCGCCGCGTTGACCTCGCGCAGGAATGCCATCACCGTCTGCTCGGCCGCACCGTCAAGAGCGGCCGCATCATAGACGCGGGCGGCGATCAGCTCGCCGTCCCGATAGATCGTGCTGTTCGGGTAGAGCTCGATCGAGGCGCGAATCTCATCGCCGCGCACGAGATTGCCGGCGGCGACAATGCGCACGATCATCGCGGTGCTGCTCGCCTCGATGGCGCGTACGGCGGCATCGTATTCGGGCTGATAGATCCAGATGTCCTGATCCGTACGGTTCTCCCCGAGCCGCGCGGAGATGTTGCGCATGCCGAGCTGCGCAATCCCCGCCATGCCGCGTTCAATCTCATCATGACTGAGCCCCGCGGGAATGACGCCGGCGGCGATGATCTCACCCGCCTGATAGGTGATATCCCCTTCGCGCAGGCTGACGATGCTCTGCCGCAGCTCATTGGCCCGTATGCCGAGCGCCCGGATGTCGGTGAGGAGATTTTCATTTTCCCCGCTGAGGCGGCCGTTGAGAGAGATGAGGCCCTCTTTTTCCATGGCCAGCCTGCGGTTGCCCGCGGAAAGCCGTTCCGATTCCGCGGCGAGCCCCTGCCGCTCGCCCTCAAGGCGCGCAATCTCATCCTCGGATTTCTTCAGCTCGCCGCTTGCGCGCGCCTGCTCGTCCTGCGCGCCGCTCAGCTGTGCCGATGTGAGATCGAGCGCGGCCTGCGTCTCCGCCATGAGCCGGTTCAATCGGTCCATCCCGAAGAGCGCCGTCCGCACATTCTCCGAGACCGCCGCCATCACGCCGAATGTCACAGTCGTGATGCAGATGCCTGTAAAGATGGTGACGACGACCGCCGTATGGCGCGGACGCAGTCCGAAGATCGAGAGCCGCCGCTTGCCGATGCGCGTGCCGAGACGGTCGCCGATAAAGGCGATCACGCCGCCGACAACGGCAAGCACGAGAATAAGTGTGATACCGTACATAAAGTCACCTTGACTGCCCATGCAGTTTCAATCCACGCGCCCCCTGCGGAGCGCGGCCAAGAGCAGGCGCATCGACCCGGCGCCTACCGGTTTCAGCCGTCATCCTAGCGCGATGCCCTTTTGAAGAGGACTGCGCCCGCGATTATGCCGACGATATTCGGAATCCACACCGCCAGCATCGGTGGCAACACCTCGCCGCGCGCCAGCGCATTGCCCATGGTCATGAGCGCATAGTAGATAAAGATGATGATGACGCTCATCGCAAATCCCGCAGACGACGAATTGCGCGTCGGTTGAAGCCCGAGCGGCACGCCGATGAGTGTAAAGATGAGGCTCGCCATCGGCACGGAGACGCGCTGATAAAGTTCCGTTTCAAGTTTGCTTGTATTGACGTACTGCGTCTGCATAAGTGCGATCTGACGGCGCAGCTCGCGCATCGTCATCTCCTCGGGCGCCTTCTGCTCGCGGATGATCTGCCGCGGGTCCTTCTGTACGGGCAGCACCTGCGTGTCAAACCGCATGCGGCGCTCCAGATGCTCGTCCGCGATATCGTAGACGTCGCCGCGGTGCATGATCCACTCTTTGCCCGTCCACTCCGCATATTCCGCATTCTCGACGTGCGTGACCTTGCCATCGTCACCGAACACCTGCAGGCTGATGCCCGTAAGGCGCTGCTGCTCGGCATCATAGGCGCGTGCATAGACGAGACGCCGAATCTGCCCCTCCGTGATCTCCTTGATGATGACGTGCTCCTGCGACTTCATGCCGGAGTTGCCCTCAATCTCATAGTAAATGACGTTGCGGTACGCCGTGTTCGCACGCGGCACAACGTGCTCGTTGAAGAGAATCGCGCCCACGCTGACGAGGAAGCCGAGGAGCACGGCCGGGGCCGCAATGCGCGTGAAGTTGATGCCGCAGGACTTCATCGCCGTGATTTCACTCGAAGAGGAAAGCCGCCCGAACGTCAGGAGACTCGCGAGCAGCATGGACATCGGAAACGTCCACATGACGACGCCCGGCAGACTGAACACAAAGATCTTGATGATCGAAGGCAGCGATGCACCGTAGTCCGTGATATACTGCGCGATGCGAAAGAGCGTCCCCGAGCCGATGAACACGGCCGAGAATGCACAGATGGCGAACAGGAAGGAGAAAAAGACCTCTCGGAATATGTATTTGTCGAGAATTCTGATCTTCAGACGCATGCCGCGGATTCCCTCCGATCGTTTCCAAAGTTTTGGGTCATACGCATTTTATTTTACCATTTTCCCGCATCCTTGACAAGGACGCAAAAGAGCCCCGCAGAAGCGGGGCTCTTGCGTAACATCGCGCAGCGGCGTCTGTCAATCAGCCGAGAACGACGAGGGAGTCGCGCACCTTGACCGACTGGCCGGCGCTGACGTTGATCGCCTTGACCGTGCCGTCGGCATCCGCAGCGATCTCGTTCTGCATCTTCATCGCCTCGAGAACGAGGAGCGTTTCGCCGGCCTTGACAGCCTGACCGACCGAGACCTTGACCTCAACGATCTTGCCCGGCATCGGCGCGTCGACCGAGTGCTCGCCGGCACCGGCGGCAACCGCCGCCTTTGCGGGTGCGGCGGCAGGCGCAGGCGCGGCTGCGGGTGCGGCGGTAGGA
>CAUQAR010000093.1:0-6557 GCA_963515775.1 uncultured Selenomonas sp.
TGATCGGCACGGGACAGCTGCCGAAGTTCGCCGAGGACATGTTCAAGCTCGAAGGGCTCGACTACTATCTCGTGCCGACGGCCGAGGTGCCGACGACGAATTACCATCGCGACGAGATCCTTGCGGCGGAGCAGCTGCCTGAGTACTACACGTCCTATACCGCATGCTTCCGCGCGGAGGCGGGCAGCGCGGGGCGCGACACGCGCGGACTCATCCGGCAGCATCAGTTCAACAAGGTGGAGCTGATCAAATTTGTTGCGCCCGAGACAAGCTGGGATGAGCTGGAGTCGATGGTCACGGCGGCAGAAGACGTCCTGAGGACGCTTGAACTGCCGTACCGCGTGATTCAGCTCTGCACGGGGGACATGAGCTTTACCTCCGCGAAGACCTACGATCTCGAGGTGTGGATGCCCGCGCAGAATAAGTATCGCGAGATCTCGTCCTGCTCGAACTGCACGGACTATCAGGCGCGCCGCGCGAATATCAAGTACCGTCCCGCACGCGGGGCAAAGCCCGCGTTCCTGCACACGCTGAACGGCTCGGGCGTGGCGGTCGGCCGCACGGTCGCCGCGATTCTCGAGAACAATCAGCAGGAGGACGGCTCGGTCGTCGTGCCGCAAGCGCTCGTCCCCTATATGGGCGGCGTGACCGTGATCCGATGAAAAAATTGATCGTCGGCATCACGGGGGCGAGCGGCAGCATCTATGCCGTGCGTCTTATGGAGGTGCTGCGCCGGCACGAGATAGAGATTCACGCCGTCGTCACGGCGAGCGGCCGGAAGGTGCTCGCCCATGAGTGTGGCATCGCGCAGGAAGAACTCGCGCGGCGCGTGACGAAGCTCTATCCGAACGAGGATGTGGGCGCGGCGATCGCGAGCGGCTCGTTCCGCATGGACGCGATGGTGATACTGCCCTGTTCCATGCGGGCCGCAGGGGCGCTTGCGCACGGCGTGACGGACGATCTCTTAACGCGCGCCGCGGACGTGACGCTCAAGGAGGGGCGCAGGCTCGTGCTTGTGCCGAGGGAAACGCCGATGCACGAGATTCATCTTGAGAATCTCGTGCGCCTTGCGCGCGCAGGCGCGGTTATCATGCCGGCCGCGCCGGGCTTTTATCACCGGCCGGAGACCGTGGATGATCTCGTGAATATGATGGTGGGAAAGATATGCGACCGCCTCGGCATCGAGGAAGAACTCTATACCCGTTGGAGGTAATGACAATGACACTCAAGAATAAACGGCTCCTCCTCCTGACGCTTGCCGGCTGCCTTCTCGCCGCACCGGGAACGACGGCGGCGGAGACGCATACGGATCGTGCGGATCGCGGCGCAGAGATGGAGACGGAGAAAACGTCCGCGCCTGAGGATCAGCCGCATGCGGTGCAGATGCACATGGGCGACGCGGATGCAGAGAAGCACAGTATGGAGCTTCAGGCGGATCATCTGAGGCACCGCGGCGCGCGGCGTTACATTGATCTCTACAACGTGCATGCGTTCCGGCAGTACAAGGAGATGCACGGCATGTCCCTCCACTGGGGCATCACCGTCTCGCGCCCCGTCGGATCATGGGCCAAGAAGGAGACGCCGGACGTGCAGATGGATTCCTCCGCGGTCGGCGTCGGACCTGCCTATATGGTGCGTTGGACCAAGCCGCTCGGGCGCAAATGGGAGGCGTCCTTCGACGTGACGGGCGCGCTTCTCCTATACAATCGCGCGCATCCGGCGGATACGCGCAGCTATGACTTCATGTGGCGCATCGGACCGCGTCTCGCCTATAAATTTAACGATCGCAGTGCGCTCAGCATCGCATACCTCGGACATCATGTCTCGAACGGGCGCAAGACGCGCAACCCCGGCTACAACGGCGTGGGCGTTTCGATCGGCTATCGTTGGTCGTACTAAAGGACGGCGGGCGTGGCGAAGAAATTTTACGCGGTGCGGCGCGGGAGAAAGACGGGGCTTTTCACCGCATGGTCAGACTGCGCTGCTGCGGTGCGGGGCTATCACGGCGCGGTTTACAAGGGATTTATGACCGAGGCGGAGGCGCGTGACTGGCTCACCGGGACCGGGGCCGCGGCGGGCGCCGCACAATCGTCCGCGCATGCCGCACCGGCGGATGGCGCGCCCGCCGATGTGGATTACATCATCCATACGGACGGCTCGTGTCTGAGGAACCCCGGCGGTCCCGGCGGCTGGGCGGCAGTGATCGAGACCGTGGCGACAGGATCTGTCGAGGAGCGGTCCGGCGGTGATCCCGAGACGACGAACAACCGCATGGAGTTGACGGCAGCCCTCATGGCGGTGTCTTCCGTCCCCGCGGGCGCGCGCGTCGCGCTCTATACGGACAGTCAGTACCTGAGGAATGCGTTTACAAAGTTCTGGCTGCCCGCGTGGAAAAAGCGCGGATGGAAGAAGGCGGACGGCGCGCCCGTCCTCAATCAGGATCTTTGGATGCGGCTCGATGCGGCCTTTGCGGAACGAAGCGTAGCGTTCCACTGGGTCAAGGGACATGCGGGCGATCCGCGGAACGAGCGCTGCGACACGCTTGCGCGCGATGAGGCAATGCGGGCGGCAAAGGGGTAAGGAGGTGCGGTGATGCAGAGTATCCTGGAGGCGGTCGGGGCCTTTGTCCTCACGCGTCTTGCGAATATCGGGCGCATCACGCTCCTCTACGGCGAGACGGTGCGGCAGGTGACGCAGCGCCTGCGGATGCGGAGTATCGTCTATCAGATGGCGCATCTTGGTGCGGATTCGCTGCTCATCGTGGGGCTGACCCTCCTCTTCACGGGCGTTGTACTGACCCTACAGATCGCTCACGAGTTCATCCGCTACGGTGCGCAGAGTACGATCGGCGCCGTCATCGCAATCGGTATCGGGCGTGAGCTCGGCCCTGTCCTCGTGGGTGTCGTCTGCGCGGGACGCGTCGGCGCAGCGATCACCGCCGAAGTCTCGACGATGAAGGTGACGGAGCAGATCGACGCGCTGCGCGTCATGGCCGTCAGCCCCGTCAACTATCTCATCGTGCCGCGCATGCTCGCGTGCATGTTCGTCGTGCCGGTGCTGACGGTCTTCGGCGATGTGATCGGCGTCTTCGGCGGCTATCTGACCGCCGTCCACTATTCCGGCATATCGGCCTATACGTTCACGCAGTCCATCTCGCAGTTCGCCCGCATCTACGATATGACGGGCGGACTCATCAAGGCGATCTTCTTCGGCAACGTCATCGCCGTGCTCGGCTGCTACTATGGACTCGCGGCGCCGAGCGGCGCGGAGGGGGTCGGCAAGGCGACCATGCAGACCGTTGTCACATCCATCATCGTGATCTTCATCCTGAACGCCGTCTTGACGTTCTTCCTTTTCTAGCGGGCGGGAGGTTCTATGATAAGGCTACGCAGCGTCTCGAAGCGTTTTGCCGAAAAAGAAGCGCTGAAGGACATCAGCCTCACGATCGAAACAGGGGAGACCGTCGCCATCATCGGCGGCTCCGGGTCCGGGAAATCAACGCTTCTGCGCCTTATGATCGGGCTGGATCGCCCCACGACAGGGGAGATCTACATCGGCGCGGACAACATCGCCGCAATGGACGAGCGTGCGCTCGACCGCGTGCGGCTGCGCATGGGTATGGTGTTCCAGTACTCGGCGCTCTTCGACTCAATGAGCGTTGGGGAGAACGTCGCATTCGGACTGCGTGAACACACGGATAAGCCGGAGGATGAGATTCGCCGCATCGTTGCAGAGAAACTCGAGCTCGTCGGGCTGCCCGGCGTGGAGAGCATGATGCCGCAGGAGCTCTCGGGCGGCATGAAGAAACGCGTAGGGCTGGCGCGGGCAATCGCGACGGATCCGGAGACGATCTTCTACGACGAGCCGAGTTCGGGCCTTGATCCGATCATGACGGCAAAGATCGACGAACTCATCATCGACATGCAGAAAAAACTCGGCGTGACATCCGTCGTCGTGACGCACGATATGGCGAGCGCGAGCCGCATCGCCGATCGCATCGCCATGATCTATGACGGCTGCCTCATCGCGGTGGATACGCCGGAACGATTTCAGGACATAGAGGATGACCGCGTGCAGGCATTTTTCCGCACGCTGCATCACAGAAGGGAGGCAGGGGCATGAGTGCTGAGGCAAAAGTCGGCGCATTTACCATCGGCGGCGCGGCGCTCCTCATAGCGGTCGTCGTATTCTTTGGCGGGCTGCGTTTTGGCGGGGACCACGGGTATACGCTGTACGCCGGATTCGGGCGTGCGATCGGGCTCAATCCCGAGGCGCAGGTGCTCCTCTCGGGGGTTCCCGTCGGACGTGTGCAGGATATTGCGAGCGACGGCACGGGCGTCACCGTCTCCATGACGATCGAGGACGGCGTGAAGATTCCGCGCGGATCGTCCGTAACCATCGCGCAGCCCGGCATCATGGGGGATAAATTCGTCATCATCACGCCGTCCGCCAGCAAGGAGTTCTATGCCGCGGGCGACTATCTTTACGGTGAGAACGAGATGGGCATGGATTCTATGTTCACAGAGTTGAACAAGATGATCGTTCAGGTCGAGGACATGCTCACGGCGATCAACAACATCGTCGGCGCGCCCGGGTTTCAGGCATCGGCCGTTCAGCTCGTCGTCAACATGGAGCATATGACAGCCCATCTCGACGGGCTGACCGCGACGCTCGAGCAGATGGCCGCGGAGAACCGCGGCAACCTCAGCGGGACGATCGCGAACATGAACGTCATGGCGGCAAACCTTGCGCGGACGACGGCGAGCGTCGAGCGCATCATGGCGAATCTCGAGACGGTCGGGGCCGATCCCGCAACGGCCGAGAATCTCAGAAAAACGCTTACCAATATCACGGAGGCCTCAGGGCGCATCGCGCGCATTGCCGAGGGGATCGAATCCGTCACGGGAGATCAGCAGACACAGGAGGATGCGCGTGCGCTCATCCATAACGCGCGCACGATGTCGGAGAAGGCAAACGGACTCATGGGGCGGCTCTCCGGCATCAAGGTGACGCCGAAGGTCGACGCCCTCTACAGCGGCAAGGCCGACGATTGGCGGACGAACTTCAACCTCGACGTCGGGGAGGCGCGGGGGATGTACGGCTCGTTCGGCGTGGACGACATCGGCGGCGGGGATAAATTCAACGCGCAGGTCGGCATGCGCGGCCCCGCGCTCGGCGCGCGCGCAGGTGTCGTTGCAGGTGCGGCGGGCGTGGGGCTCGACGCATACGCGGGAGACAAATTCAAATTCTCCGCCGACGCGTATGATCCGAACGACGTGACCGTACGCCTGCGCGCACAGTATCAAGTGCGCGGCGGGACGTATCTCTTCGGCGAGTGGAACGATGTGAACGACAGTAAGCATCGGGCATTTTATACAGGAGTAAGACAGGAGTTCTGATGTGACACGGGATTTTGGCGCATCGCTGCGTCATTACGAAAAATTCTGCGGTCGACGTAGGCTTCCCACTACGACTCCCTTGCATTTTTCTTATTCCTTGCGCTGCATCCAAACTTCCGCGTCACTGAGACTTCCTATGTAGAAAAGGTGTGACGCGGGATTTTGGCGCGTCACTGCGTCATTACGAAAAATTCTGCGGTCGACGTAGGCTTCCCACTACGATGCCCTTGTATTTTCCTCATTCCTCGTAAAAAAAGGATTGCTTGAGAAATGGAGAAGAAAAATGACAGCAAAGATCATTAAATCAGACGATGTCAACGTGACCCTCGGCTATGCGAACGGGACCTTTGAAGTGATCCCGCGCGCCCACCTCCAGCTGGGGCAGTTTGTGCAGGACGGTACCGTCTTGGAGGTGTACCAGAACGGCACGGAGCGCGTGTATGCCATTGCCCGCAATGCGAATGCGGGTGGCTTTGGCGGACGGATCGTGACCGAGGTGCAGGGGACACATGCCGTGAACAAGGTGGCGTATATTCTCTGTGCACTCTTCTTGGGCGGCTTTGGCATCCATAAATTCATCTCCGGGAAATGGGTGCTTGGCATTATCTATCTGCTGTTCTTTTGGACCTTCATCCCTGCGATGGTTGCCGTGGTCGAAGCGATCGTCGCTGCGACCAAGACGCCGGACATGTATGGAAACATTGAAATGTGAATGACGCATAAAGCCCCTGCAAGTAGCGCGACGAACGCCTGTGCAGGGGCTTTTCCTATGATAGCGGCGATGCTTCTGAGCGAAAGAGCGGGACGGAGTAGAGCGTCCTGCGCAGGTTGAAGGCGTCCCACGGGAGATGTTCCATGATGCTCAGACCGACGATGTCGGCGTCGGCGGATATGTCGCTGAATATCCGGCCGACGTCACGCAGGGTGAGGCGCCCCACCGCCCTTGACGAGCGCCGCATACTTTATGCGCTCCGCCGGCGGCACGGACAGCGCATCCATCGCCTTATCGGGCGTCCATTGCAGGTTTTCCATAAGATTGCGGATCGAATGCACTAATCCCTCTTGTCTGCCCTCTTGTCTGCCCTTTTCCATTGCTTCTTCGGCGCGCACCTCGAGGGCGCGTTCTTGATCCCAAGCGAAATTCAGCATATCGAAAAC
>CAUQAR010000094.1:0-6544 GCA_963515775.1 uncultured Selenomonas sp.
CGAATGTCAAGATGCTCGGCGCGGGCACCTATGACTGCGAGTTCTCGATCGACAGCCCCGCACGTCAGAACTACATGCTCCATACGGATCCCGAGACGGGCGTTCCGGGCCACTTCTGGACCGAGCCCGTGAAGATGAGCTGGGTGTTCAATTACGTTCCGCGCAAGTGGTAATTTTTAACGCTCACACGAGGGGAGCGGCGGCATGGAGATTCCATGTCCGCCCCTGTCCCTACCGGTATTAGAACGGCTGCCGTCCGGTTGGGACGGCGGCTTTTCTAGTAGGAAAGGGAAATTCTAATGTTACAGGCATTTCTACAACAACTGGTACCGGCACTGGAGGAGAGCGTCAAGCTCGCCGTGCCGCTCGGCATTCTGCTTGCAATCATTTTGCCCCTGCCCAACCAGAGCATTCGCCGTACGTTCACACGCGTCCTGAAATGGGGATTTTTCCTCTCGATTTTCATGACGGCTGTGCGCGTCGGTACGCGTTCGGCGGTCAATCGGGAGATCTTCGAGAGCATGGCGATCACGCTCGATCTTCTCGGCGCACTGGTTCTGTGTACGATTCTCCTGCGCAGCCTGCATCGTGAATGGACGCCGCGGGAAGAGCACATTTTCCGCATCGGCACAGGGGCGCTCGCACTTGGCCTTTTCCTTTACCATGGCCTCGAACTCTGGCTGATTCCCGTCGCCATCGTGCAGGTCGCGATGGGCGATTACTTGACACTCAGCTTTCTCATTAAAATGCTCGGATTCGTCGGGGGGATTTTCCTCGGCTTCCTCTCGGGCTATTTGGCATATAAGGCAGCGGCGGCCCTCAACCACGGGCGCTTGGTATTCGTCTTTACGGTACAGATCATCGCGACTGCGATCCAGCAGGTCATCTTTGTCACGACTGTGATGATGGCCCGGCAGGTCTTCGGCGCGGAGAGCCTCATCTCGTTCATGGCGCCGTTTATCGATAATCAGAACAAAGTGATCTACGCGATCTATTTCGTCTCGATCCTCGTTCCGTTCACACTCTTTTTGCAGCCGCGTCCCGACCGTCCCATATGGGCAAATCCGGCACAGTACCGTCAGATCCTCTCGCGGGCCATCCGGCGTAAGCGCTGGGGCACGGGCCTGCTCGCCATGCTCGTCCTGACGGTGATCGTTTCGAGTGCCGGCGGCTGGTATGCGAACAAGAAGGAAGAACTCGTTGCTGCGGTTCCGGTCGAGGCGCAGGACGGACTCGTTCGGATTCCGCTCGAAGACGTTTCCGACGGGCATCTCCATCGGTTTGCCTTCCGGGCTTCGGACGGGACTGAGGTGCGCGTGATCGTCGTGCAGAAGGGCGGTTCGGCGTTCGGCGTCGGCCTCGACGCCTGCGAGATCTGCGGGCCGACGGGGTATCTGGAGCGCGACGGACAGATCGTTTGCCGGCTCTGCGACGTCGTCATGAATAAGGCGACGATCGGTCTTCCCGGCGGCTGCAACCCGATCCCTGTGGACTATCGTGTGGCAAACGGCGAGGTACAGATTCCGGCGGACAAGCTCGAAGCCGAGCGCGTCCGGTTCCGCTGAGGATTGACCGGATGAGAGGAGGAAGGCCATGTTTTGGCAAATGGTAAAAGGAGCGCTCATCCGCCAGCGCGGGAGGTTCATCCTCATCGCGCTGACGGTGGCGCTCGGTGTCTCGCTCGCGACCGCCATGCTGAACGTCATGTTCGATATCGGCGAGAAGGTCAATCAGGAGCTCAAGGCGTTCGGCGCGAACATCATGGTGACGCCGCGCAACTCGATGGTGCTCAAGGACCTCTACGGTGTCGAGACCACAACAAGCACGCACCGCGAGTACCTCGAGGAGGAGGATCTCGGCAACATCAAGACGATCTTCTGGACGAACAACATCGTCGCCTTCGCGCCGTCATTGACGACGAACATCACCCTTGCGGACGGCGAGAAGGAACCCTTCTTCGGCACATGGTTTGAGCATACGCTCACGCTGCCGACAGACGAGACCTACACGACGGGCGTCAAGTTCATGAAGTCGTGGTGGCATATCGACGGCGACTGGGCGGACGACGCACAGGCGGACGAGGTGCTCGTCGGCGCAAAGCTCGCGGAAAAGCGCGGCATCACGGCCGGCAGCACGCTTTCCTATACGAAGGAGGACGGCACCGAGGGGACGCTGCGCGTCATGGGCATCGTCTCGGGCGGCGGCGCAGAGGAAAATCAGATCGTCGGCGCGCTTTCGCTCGCGCAGAGTCTCGCCCACGCGCCTGGCAAGATCGATCAGGTCGAGGTCAGCGCGATGACGACGCCGGAGAACGATCTCGCGCGCAAGGCGGCGGAGAATCCGAAGTCGCTTTCGCAGGCGGAGTACGATATCTGGTACTGCACTTCGTACGTCGGATCGATCGCCTATCAGATCGAAGAGGTCATGCAGAACGCGGCGGCGCATCCCGTGCGTCAGATCGCCGAATCCGAGGGGAAGATCCTCGACAAGACGCAGCTGCTCATGCTGCTGATCACGGTGCTCTCACTGCTCTCGTCGAGTCTTGGCGTCAGCAACCTCATCAGCGCGAACATCATGGAGCGCAGCCGTGAGCTGGGCCTCCTCAAGGCGCTCGGCGCGACGAATGTCGCCGTCGTGCTCTCGGTGCTCGCGGAGATCTTCATCGCAGGGATCCTCGGGGGCGTGCTCGGTTACTTCGTGGGGCTCGGCTTCGCGCAGCTCATCGGAGAGACCGTGTTCGGCTCCGGCATTGCGGTGAATCCCTACGTCGTGCCGCTCATTGCCGTGCTGATGTCGCTCGTGCTCATCATCGGTAGCGTACCGGCGATCCGCATGCTGCTTTCGCTCCATCCCGCAGAGGTTCTACATGGCAGGTGATATACAATGAATCGATATAAGATGTTTTTGATCATGATCGCCAACTCTCTGCTGCGGCGGAAGGCGCGCATGGCGATCGCCCTGCTTGCCGTCGCGATCGGAGCGACGATCATCTCCGGCATGATCACTGTCTACAAAGAGGTGCCGGAGCAGATGGGACGCGCGTTCCGCGCCTACGGCGCGAATATGCTCATCCTGCCGGGCGGCGATCAGGCGGTCATCCACGGGGATACGCTGACGAGCGTGCACAAATCGCTCGCGGACTATGAGATCGTCGGCATTACGCCGTTCCTTTACGACACGCTTCTCGTCAATCATCAGACCGTGATGGCGGGCGGCACGGATTTCGCCGTCCTGCAGGAGGTCAGCCCCTATTGGCAGATTCGCGGCGACTGGCCGACGCCGGGCGAGAAGGAGATTCTCCTCGGTGCGGAGTTCGCGCAGAAACTGCGCGTCTCCCCCGGCGATACGGTGACCGTATCGGGCGGCGAGGGGACGATCGTCAGCGATTACCGCGTGTCCGGCATCGTCCGCACGGGCGGCAACGAGGAGAACTTTGTCTTCGTTTCGCTCGGGGATTTGCAGGGGATCAAGAACCGGCCGGATGAGATCAGCCTCGCGCAGGTCTCCGTCGTCGCGGGGCAGGAGGATCTTGCCCGCGCCGAGGCGAAGATCCGCGCAGATGTCCCGGGCACCGAGCCGCAGCTCGTCAAGCAGATCGCCCAGTCGCAGGACACGGTGCTCGGCAAGCTGCAAGCGCTCGTGCTCATCGTGACGATCGTCGTGCTCGTCTTGACGCTGATCTGCGTTTCGACCACGATGATGGCGATCGTCACGGAGCGGCGCAAAGAGATCGGCCTCAAGAAGGCGCTCGGCGCGGACAACCGGAACATCGTCGCGGAGTTCTTCGGCGAAGGGTGCCTCCTCGGCGCGCTCGGCGGCGTGCTCGGGTCGGGCTTCGGGTATCTGTTTGCCGAAAGCGTGAGTGTGAACGTCTTCGGGCGCGGCATCGAGTTCTCCGCGACGATCATCGTCGTGGCGCTCGTCATGTCGATCTTCGTTACGGGCGTGGCGTCGCTCCTGCCCGTGCGCATTGCGACGAATGTTGACCCCGCGATCATCCTGCGCGGCGAATGAGTTGGAGGAGGAAATAATGAGTCTGCTTGAACTGAGGCATGTGTCTAAGGCCTACAATGAAAAATTCCTCGCGCTCGAGGACGTCAATCTGAAGGTCGAAAAGGGCGAATGGCTCGCCGTCATGGGCCCCTCCGGCTCCGGCAAGTCCACGCTGATGAACATCATCGGCTGCATGGACAGCGCGACGAGCGGCGAGGTCATTCTCGACGGCGCGGTGCTGAGCGACGCGAGCCCCGCGGAGCTGACGCGCTACCGGCGCGACAAGATCGGCATCGTTTTTCAGCAATTCCACATGATTCCGTATTTAACGGCGGTTGAAAATATCATGGTGGCGCAGTATTATCATAGTATGCCCGACCGCGATGAGGCGATGGCGGCGCTCGAGCGCGTCGGACTTGCCGACCGTGCGAGCCATCTGCCGAGTCAGCTCTCGGGCGGCGAGCAGCAGCGCGTCTGCATTGCGCGGGCGCTGATCAACTACCCGGTTCTCATCCTCGCGGACGAACCGACGGGCAACCTCGATGAGAAGAATCAGAAGCTCGTCATGAAGATCTTCCATGAGCTCCACGACGAGGGCCACACGATTCTGACCGTGACGCACTCCGCCGAGGTCGGCGACGAGGCGCAGCGCTGCGTCATCATCGAGCACGGGCATATGCGTGAAAGGACGGAATAACGCGATGAAAAAGAATTTGATCCGCGGCGTCGCATTCCTGCTGAGCGCGGGACTGATCGTCTCCGGCTGCGGCAGCGAGAAACCCGCACAGAAGGATGACGGAAAGGCGCAGCAGGAGGCTTCGCTCGATATGACGGGCGTGAAGGACGGCACATTCTCGGCGGACAGCTCCGAAGCGAAGGTCGGTCACTCCCACGTCGCGCTGACCATCAAGGACGGCGCGATCACGAAGGTCGTTCATACCGGCATCGATAAGAACGGCAATGTGAAGGACGAGCATTACGGCGAGGGCAAGGAACCGGGCGCGCAGAAGAAGGCACAGAATGCGTATAAGGCGATCGGCTCCTACGCGGCGCAGCTCGAATCGAAGAAGGATCTCGCGCAGGTGGATGCCATCGCAGGCGCGACCATCAGCTACGACCAGTTCAAAGAGGCGGTCGAAAAAGCTGTGGACGAGGCAAAAAAATAAGCGTTTGAGAACGGATGGAGGCGGACATACAGAAGCGTATGCCGCCTCTTTTGCATGGTGCCGGACGCATTGCCCGAGCGGGCGAGGAGGAATCTATGATGGATGATCAGAAACTGCTGGATACCGTGATCGCGGAGTTCGAGGCGCTCACGCGCATTCCGCGCCCATCGGGGCACGAGCGCGCCGTCAGCGACTATTTGAAAAAGCGATTTGAAGCGCTTGGCTGTACGGTCACGCAGGATGCCCACTGCAACATCATCGCGGAGCTCGCGGCGTCGGCGGGCAAGGAGCGCGCGCCGCTGACGATCTTGCAGGGACATATGGACATGGTCTGCGTCGCGGCGCCGGGCGTCTCCTATGATCCCGTGCGTGATCCGATCAAGATGGTGCGGACCGAAGAGTTCATCAGCGCCGACGGGACGAGTCTCGGCGGCGACGACGGCATTGGTGTGGCGGAGATCATCGTCGCATTTGCCCACGCGGAGGAGCATGGGCCGCTGCGCGCGATCGTCACGGTGGACGAGGAGCAGGGGATGACGGGCGCGCAGCGTCTCGATCCCGCACATCTCGCGGATGCCAAATTCCTCATCAACTGCGACTCGGAGGACTACCATGTGATGACCGTCGGCAGCGCGGGCAGCGTCAACCTCGAGTATACGCGTACACTCACACGTTTTACCCCGGAATGGCAGGCGTACAGCATTGAGGTACAGGGGCTCCTCGGCGGACACTCGGGCGAACGCATCGGCGCGGGACGCGGCAACGCGATACGGACACTCGCGCTTGCCCTGCGCAACATCCAAGCACGGCGCCCCTTCCATCTCGCGGATTTCCACGGCGGCGTCGCGCGCAACGCGATCCCCTCGTCTGCGTCTGCGGTCATTTATACGCAGATGAACGAAAGGGAACTGGCCGATATTCTCGTGGTGGAAGAAAAGCGGTTTCGGAGCATCTATGGCAGCGCCGACCCCCATATGAAATTTGCCCTTACGCCCGTAGAGGACGCGGGCAAAACCATCGCCGGCAGGCAGATGCACGAGCTGCTCTTATTGCTTACCACACTGCGCACGGGCGTCTACGACGTGTCGCGTCTGCACCCGGGACTCGTCGAGACCTCGGCGAACCTCGGCGTCGTCGCCATGGACGAATACGAGGTGCGCGTCTCGTATTTCCCGCGCTCCTCGGTGAACGAGCAGCTCGACGAGATCGTCATGACGGCGCGCGCCGTATCAGAGCTTACGGGCTTTGACCTCTTTATCGGCACGCAGTCCCCCGCGTGGCGTGAGAACGAAAAGAGCGCACTCGCAAAGATCATGGGCGAGGTCTACGCAGACCAAAACGGCGGCAAAGAAATGATCGTCGAGAGCATTCATGCAGGGCTCGAG
>CAUQAR010000095.1:0-6499 GCA_963515775.1 uncultured Selenomonas sp.
CCGTGGATGCGCGCGGAAAGCGCGGTGTCCTGAAGGCGATTTATGTGAAAAAAGCGCTGCAATTATTTTGGCAAGTGCGTGAGCGGGAAGAGGGGGAAGATTGATATGGATGAGAAGAAAATAGACGCCTACCGCGTGCAGATCGCTGCGCTGACGGAAGAGGACGGCGGCGGCTTTGTGGCAATTGTGCCGGAACTCCCAGGCTGCATGAGCGACGGCGAGACACGGGAAGAGGCTCTCTACAATGTGCGCGATGCGATTGTGTCGTGGATTGAGGCGGCGGAGGCACTGGGACGCAGCGTACCCGCACCGAAAGCCTACATGGATCGTATGCCGAGCGGTAAGTTCATGACGCGCATCCCGAAGAGCCTCCATGCACAGCTGATTCAAATGGCAGAGGCAGAGGGGATCAGCCTGAACGGCCTTGTCACGACAATGCTCGCCATGGGGGTAAGAACCGGAATCGAACCCAATGTACGGCGCGCTCGTCAGGCATTCACCCATCCTAGAGAAGTTTATGCGTAATCTTTCCGGATGAGATCGCCGTGCCTCTGCGCGCGGCGGTCTTTTTTTCATTTTTCAAGCAGGAGGAGCTCTTTTCATCAGCGCAATCACCGCATGCCTGTGTTTGAAGGAACCATATGGGAATCATGGATATAATAAAATTAATATACAGGAAACATTTTTAAAATATAGTGATTTATTTTTAAAATATTATTGATTGATAGGGGGATAACTGATATTATAAGGAAAAGGCGGTGTGTCATGAAACAGAAACAGGTGGAAAGCAAACATGATAAGTTTGTACGGCTGGCAGAAGCCAGAACCAATAAAATTATAGATACGTTGCAGCTTCTTGGAAATTGTTCCAATACGTCTGTTTACGAATATGGGGAAGATGAGGTCGCCGAAATATTTCAAGCAATTGAACAGGAACTCCGTGCGGCAAAGAAAAAATTCATCAAAGATACGCCGCAGAGGGCGGCTCGGTTCAAACTGAGCAAAGGCGGGCGGTGAGCACGATGTTTCATCTGAGACAGCGGTGGAATTTTCCGTCGAATAATTACGGTCAGATCCTTGGCATCGCAGATTCCGGCGTCGAGACATTCAAAGGGGCGCCGATTAAATCGTTGGCGCGTGAAATCTGCCAGAATTCACTGGATGCGCGTCTGGACAACGGACAACCGACGCGCGTAGAATTCAAAGTCTTTGAGCTCTCCCCGCATGCCCTGCCGGACTACGAAGGGCTGGAGGACGCGTGCAAGCGCGCCTTGGCGTTTTGGTCGAAACAGCACGCGAGAAAAGCGCAGGATTTCTTCCGGCAGGCGCTCGATACCTTGCATGGGATCAGCGTAACATGTCTGCGCATCAGCGATTTTAATACAACGGGGTTGCTCGGCTCTCGTGCGGAGTACAATTCCCCTTGGTGTAATTTGACAAAGTCGTCCGGCGCATCCGATAAATCCGGCGGCACGGGCGGCTCCTTTGGCATTGGGAAGTTTGCTCCCTATGCCTGTTCCGGACTTAGAACGGTCTTTTACAGCACCGACGATAATGAGGGCTTGTCCGCCGCCCAGGGCGTTGCGAGACTTACCTCATTTAAGAACGAGGAACATGAGATCACACAGGGGATCGGGTTCTATGGAAACGATAAGAACAGCCCCATGCCAAAATCATATAGCTTAGATCCGCAGTATGCGCGGCGTGCCGGCGATTCCGGCACAGACATCTTTGTGCTCGGATTTATGCACGATCAGCATTGGCGGGATCAGATGGTTGCGTCCATTCTCGACGGCTTCTTGTATGCCATATATACGGGCGCTCTCGTTGTGGATGTCGATGGGATCATGATCCGTGCGGAGACATTGCCCGATCTGATCGTGTCGTATAAAGATGTCTGTAAGGAGCATGCGGACGAGTATTATCAAACGCTGACGGACAAAAAAACGGCGCGGACGTTCACGCGGGTATTTACGGGTGAAGACGATATTTTTGGAAGCCTGACCCTGCGGTTGATGATCATGAGTTCATTTAGCAGGCGTGTCGCGATGATCCGTCAGACAGGCATGAAGATCAAGGATCAAGGGTATATCAGAGGGCTCATTCCCTTCGCCGGGACGATGTTCATCGAGGGAGATTCTATCAACGGCTACCTGCGCAGCATAGAAAATCCACAGCATCTGGATTGGGAGGTTGAGCGTGCGGACAATAAGAGCAAAGCGAAGCGCCTCCTCAAGGCATTCAGGGACTTCATCAAGGATGCGCTGAACGAGATGAAAAATGATGAAAGCGAGGATTCTCTTGATCCGGATGTCGGCGAATATCTCTCTGTCGGACAGGCTGAACAGGCTGCGTACCAAGCGCGCACCGAGACGCTGCAAGGGAATATCAAGGAGGTGCAGGCTTCCGTCATCGCGGCGGCTCCGGAGCCTTCGGCCATGCAGGGCGGCCTCTTCGGGCAGGCATTGGTGGATGATGATGAGAGCGATATGATCGTCCTCGATCTGCCCGAGACGGATGCGGGCGGTATGGCGGGCGTCAGCGCAGGCAGTGGCGGAGGAGGAGAAGCCGACCCGATACGGCATGGAAAAAAATTGGCCCGCATTGCCGTGGATCGGGTTCGCTTTATCGTTCGCAATAAGGCGGCCGGCGCATATCGTATCGTATTCACCCCGGAAGTATCCGCGGTTGACGGCGTTCTGGAAGTCTACATGTCGGCGGAATCTCAAAAATATAAAGCCGCCATCATCGCCGTGGCCTGCGCGGACTGTCCGACGATCGCGTTGGCGCACAATCGGGTGACGGGGCTTGTTTTTACGGAGAAGCAGCCGATTAGAATCGATATACGACTGGATTATCGTGACTACTGCTCATTGGAGGTGAGAGCGTATGGAGATCAAGGCTAAGCTATATCCGTATCCGGTGCTGTCGTCTTATTCAAATGACTACAGGAACAGCGCGTTTGAGACAAAGATCGAGGTTATACACGAGGGAAATGAGTGGCGCGTGGAGTTCTTTGCAGAGCTTACCTCCGAGAGCCTTCTTTCCTGCATCCGCAATGGGGCGGCGAAATATGTATATCACCTAGAGTGTGCGCAGACGGGCTTTCGCTTCGTGATACAGACGGATCGTGTGCGCGAGACCTATACGTTGCCGAACGATTCTGTGAACGGAACGCTGGAGATCTGTCCGCTGGTCGTGGCTGTCGAGGATATCCCGGCGTATCACGGCGAAGACTTTCACGAGGACTATCAAGGCCTTTCGTTCGATATAGAAGCGGGATGCGTTATGGCCGTCGGTCAAACGGTTCGTTTTGACATTACGAAGGACATCGACGATCTCGCGAATACGCCGTCTATTTTCACCATCAGCAAGAATCCGGATGCGGACTGTAAAGACATGTTGGTGGATATATTTCAGCGAAAAATTGTGATCAAGCTGCCCGCGGGTGATTTTTACAGCTATAAGGCGCTCAGCGCCACGCCCGCCGCACAGCCGATACTCAACGCGCTCACGGTCGTACCGGCGCTCCTGTTTGTGCTTGACGAGCTTCGCGCACTCTCCATTCGAGAGCGCAGTGAAAATGAAGATACCCTTTGGTACCGCGTTTTGAAAAAGATACTTTTAGAACAGTTTGATTGTAATGTCGAGAGTGAAGCGTTTAATACCATGGATTTTTTAGAGCTGTCCCAAAAGCTGGTCAATCATCCGATGACGGAGGCGCTTACATTTTTGGCGAGCGATCTGGGGGCAGTGGGAGGCGATGAGCTTTGAGACTCAAACTGGTCGGCTATGACAATATTGACATCATCAAATCCAACCTTGCGTATTGGCGCACGAAGTTCAAATTAAATTCCTCCGATTGGCTGGAAGAGGAGCTTGGCGGGCCGATTTTTTCTGATGCACGGCGCGCAGAGATGCCGGATTTTAGCCTCGATATGTCGGCTTATGAACCGTTTTTGACAGAGGCGGAGAACGTGCGCCGCGTCTATGGGAATCTGCGCACGCTGTCCGATGTGGATGCCTCTGATGAACGGTTGTGGGCCGGACTTTGCCTCGGGCCGTTCTGGTCCTATGTCAAATATCGTTGGGATATCGATAGAAGATGCACGGTCGGCAACATACGTCAGAGATTTTTCTTCGGCGCAAAGCCGCGGCGTTCGCTGATGAGAAACGCGCTGTCCAGACTTTGGTGGATCGGGCGGCTGACCTATGATGAAGCGCGCACGGATCCATGGGAGCTCACAAAGTTTATCTGTGAAAACCCCGATTATATTATGAATGTGTTGGAGCGTAACACTTCCAATAATCCGGCCATCATTCGGCCTTTTTTGAATGCGATGATCGCGGCAAAGGCACAGGGCTGGGACGTCGATGCGGACGTCGTCGGAGCGCTGGCGAAGTATCTGAACCTACTAGGCGGGATTTATATACTGGACTGTTTGCCGGAGGCGCGCATCTATGATAAAACCTTTGCAAAAGTGCGGGAACTATGTGAAGGAAGGGACGGCGCATCCGCACGCGGGACGGGCGCGGGCGCAGAAGGGCGACGCACGCAGGATGGGCTATTTCAGCGGATCGCGGCGCAGATCACGCGTGCGTTTGGCAGTGATCCTGCGCAGGGAAAAGATGACCTTCAGCAATAAAACTGGTTTCTGTGATATGGGGGGCGCAGTGTGCTTGATCTAGGTCGCATTGTATTCGGAGCGCTCAGCATTTGCATCCTCCTTGCCGCGGGATGGGTAGTCGGCACAGTCGTTTATCAGTGCGTGCGCGATCGGCTGCGCGAGAAACACGCGGCGAAGGCGCGTGCCGCAGAGCTGCGGCGGCTGCGCGAGAAGCTTACGCCCTACGACTATGCGCGCACGGTGGACGACGCCGTCAACAAGAGCTTTGATTTCGGGCATCTTCGTGCGGGGGATCGCGTGCGCGTCCGCAAAACATTTACGGACTACAACGGAAGTATTTTTGAAGCGGGCGACACATGGTATTTTGCCTGCGCATATTTTCTTCCTTACGACGGCGGCTACACGCTGTATATTTCCCATGACCGGGTGACGGTCGGCGGCCTCTATTTGCAGGAGGAAGCGCAGTCGGATATCTGCGGGCACCCGGAGGAGTACTTTGCAGTGATCGTAGAGGAATAATTTTTGAAAACGCGGCGCGGGGGTGGTATACTACAAGGACAAACGATGTGCGGACGGAGGTTCTTATGATACGAATTGTGATGCTCCTGCAAGCGCTGCGGCGCGATATTGCGGTGCTTTTTTTTGCGATGCTGCGGCGCGATACCCCGCGCGCGGTGAAGATACTCTTCCCGCTCGCGCTGCGCTATCTCGTCAGCCCCCTCGACCTCATACCGGATACCATCCCCATCCTCGGTGCGCTCGACGATGCGGTGATCCTTCCCGCGGCGACGGCGTTCCTCGTGCGGATGCTGCCGCCCTATGTGCGTGAGGAGAGTGAACGACGGGTCGTTCGCTACGGGACGTGGATGCTCGTAGCGGCCTCTGTGGTGCTCATCCTCTGGCTTGCCATCCTCATCTGGGCGCTCTCAAAGGTGTTTTCATGAGGCTCGACATTGCGGAAAAGCCGAGCGTCGGGCGCTCGCTCGCCGCGTGCCTGCCGCAGCCGCACCGGAAGGGCAGCGGCTATATCGAGACGGGCGGGGGCGTCGTGACGTGGCTCTTCGGCCATGTGCTGCGACAGGCGGAGCCGGAGGAGTACGATGCGCGTCTAAAACGCTGGCGCGCGGAGGATCTGCCGATCCTCCCGGAGGAGTGGCGGCTTGTCGTCAGTGAGAGCGCGGCGCAGCAGTTCGGCGTCGTGAAGGGGCTGATCGAGCGGGCGGACGAGATCGTGCACGGCGGCGACCCCGACCGCGAGGGGCAGCTGCTCGTGGACGAGGTGCTGGACTATCTCGGCAATACGAAGCCCGTGCGGCGCATCCTCATCAACGCGCTCGACGATAAGAGCATCCGCGATGCGCTCGGCGATCTGCGCGATAACGCGGACTTCCTTCCGCTGAAACTGTCCGCGCTCGCACGCGCCCGCGCGGACTGGCTCATCGGGATGAACCTCTCGCGCGCCTATACGCTCGCGGCGCGGCGTGCGGGACATACGCGGCTCGTGCTGCCGATCGGCCGGGTCAAGACGCCGACGCTCGCGCTCGTCGTACGACGGGAGCGGGAGATCGAGAACTTCAAACCCGCGACGTATTATCTCTTGGACGCCGTATTCCGGCATGAGGGGACGGGAGAATCGTTCCGTGCGCGGTGGAAGCCGTCGGAGGAGCGCACGCCGCTCGATGCGGAGGGGCGGCTCGTCGATGAGGCGGCGGCACGCGCGGCGCTTGCGCACTTTGGCGATGAACCGCAGGACGGGAAAATTGTCAAATACGAGCGCAAGAAGGTGGAGGAGCCGCCGCCGCTGCCCTTTTCGCTCTCGGCACTGCAGGTGCTCGCGGGCAAGCGGTACGGCTACGAGCCGCAGCAGGTGC
>CAUQAR010000096.1:0-6418 GCA_963515775.1 uncultured Selenomonas sp.
CGCAGACGCGCGAGCAGCTCCGAGAATTCAAACGGCTTGACGAGATAGTCGTCCGCACCTGCATCAAGCCCCGCCACGCGGTCCTCAACCGAGTCCCGTGCCGTCAGCATGAGGATGGCGCGGTCGTAGCCGCCGCGCCGCAGACGTGCGCAGGCGTCCACTCCCGTCTCCCCCGGCATCATCCAGTCCAGGATCAGAATGTCGTACTCCGTATACGTCGCATACTCATAGATATCGTTCCCGTCGGTCACCCATTCCACCGTGATGTCATTCTGCTCCAGCATATATTGAATCAGTTTTCCGAGACGCAGATCGTCTTCCGCCAGAAGTACCCGCATAGCATCATCTCCCGGTACGCATGAATTTCCTCTGTCATGTGGAAATTATACGGAAACGAGGTGAAAGATAGCTGAAAAGGCGCCTTATGCGCCTGTGTGCGCCGGCGCAATCATGCGGAAAAACGCGGCCGCACCAAGCGCATATCCCGTCGTCATGACGGCGGACATCGGCAGAGCGGTGCGGTCCCCTGCGATGCCGACCACAGGCATCATGCAGGCGCCGAGCAGCATGGAAAAGCAGCCGATCAGCGCCGACGCGCTGCCCGCATTTCGTCCCTGCCGCGAGAGCGCCAAGGAAAAACTGGCGGCCCCCATCACAGAGAGCGGCACAATCGTCACGAAGAGCAGGATGAAAACGACAAACAGCGGCGCCGCAAGATAAAAGGCGAGCAGGAGCAGTATGCTGCCGAACAGCGGCACAAGCACGGCGTATTGGAGCAGCAGAACATCCGGCACACGACCGGCAAGGCGCGCCGGCAGAATGCCGGAGAGGAGCAGCCCCAATCCGATGAGGCCAAAGATGACGCTGTAGGTCTGAGGGGAGACGCCGTATATGTTCTGGAGCACGAAAGAGGAGCCGGACAGATAGCAGAAGAATGCGCCGAACACGAAGCACTGCACGAGGCAGTGTCCCAAAAAGTATTTGTTTTTGAGAAGCGCGGGAAACTTTTTTAGGGCATCCGTCATATTGCCGGTACGCTGTGCCTTCGGTAACGTTTCACGATAGGCCAACGCGGCACCCGCGAGGCAGACGCCGATCAGCGTCAGCAGAACGAACACGGTGCGCCACGCGGCAAAGAGCAGAATCTGCCCGCCGATCACCGGCGCCAAAATCGGCGCCAGCCCGTTCACCATCGTGAGCACAGAAAAGAAGGGCGTCAGTTCGGCCCCCTCGCACACGTCGCGCGCAATCGCGCGCGCGATCACGATGCCGCTCGCGCCGGCAACCCCCGCAAAAAAGCGAAAGAAGAGGAACAACCGGATATCCTCGGCAAGGACACAGCCAAGCGTCGCCCCGACGAATACGAGCATACCGATCAGCAGCGGTCCCCTGCGCCCATACAGATCGCTGAGCGGTCCCGCGATCATCTGCCCCAGCGCCATACCCAGCGTCGTCATCGTGAGTGTCATCTGGACGAGCGATGTGGATACATGAAAGTCCGCCTGCACCTGCGGCAGCGCCGGCAAATACATATCCGTAGAGAGCGGCGCAATCGCGGTCATGATCCCCAGAAAGACCGTTAGCCAAAGCCGCCTGCGCCCGGTCAATGCCATAACGCACCTTCGTTCAATCGGTTATTCCACTGTGACGGACTTCGCCAGATTGCGCGGCTTGTCCACATCGCAGCCGCGCGTGATCGCGGCGTAGTAGGACAGCAGCTGGAGCGGGATCACGGAAAGGATCGGCATGATGAACTCGTCCGTTGCCGGCACATAGATGACGTGATCCACATACTTTTGCAGCTCCATGTCGCCGACCGCGGCGATGCCGATGACGACCGCATCGCGCGCCTTGACCTCCTTGATGTTCGAGAGCGTCTTCTCGTAGACGTTCCGCTGCGTCGCAAGCGCGATGACGGGCACGCCCTCCACGATCAGCGCGAGGGTCCCGTGCTTCAGTTCCCCGGCCGCATAGGCCTCCGCGTGGATGTAGGAAATCTCCTTGAGCTTGAGCGCGCCTTCGAGCGAAACGGAGTAATCGAGGCCGCGCCCGATGTAGAAGACGTCCTCGTTGAACCCATACTGTTTGGCAAACGTCTTGATCGGCTCCACATCGGAGAGGATCTCCGAGACCTGCGAGGGAATCTCGCACAGCTGCGCCACAAGCGCCGCTGTGCGTGCCGGAGCGATCGTCCCCTTGATCTCGGCCATGTAGAGCGCGAGCATGAAGAAGAGCACAAGCTGCGTCGTATACGCTTTTGTCGATGCGACCGCGATCTCCGGTCCCGCCCATGTATAGACGACTTGGTCCGCCTCACGGGCAATGGACGATCCCACGACGTTCGTGATCGCCAGCGTCTTCGCTCCGCGCCGCTTGGATTCCTTGAGCGCCGCGAGCGTGTCGCTCGTCTCGCCCGACTGCGAGACCACGATCAGCAGCGTGCGCTCGTCCACAATGGGATCGCGGTAGCGGAACTCCGAGGCGACATCCACCTCGACGAGGACGCGCGCCAGCTTTTCGATGTAGTATTTGCCCACGAGGCCGGCATGGTACGCCGTACCGCAGGCGACGATGTAGATTTTGTTGAACGAATTGAGATAGGCCGCATCCCACGCGAGTTCCTCAAACGAAATCGCCTTCTTGTCGCTCGTGATGCGCTGGCTCATCGTATCGCGCACAGCCTTCGGCTGCTCGTGAATCTCCTTGAGCATGAAGTGCTCGTAGCCGCCCTTCTCCGCGGCCTCGGCATTCCATGTGACCTCGAACACCTTCTTGGTGACCGGCTGGCCTGCACGGTTCGTCACCGCGACGCTGTCCTTGCGGACGACCGCAAGCTCGCCGTCGCCGAGGATGTAGGTGCGGCGCGTGCGCGCGATGATCGCTGGGATATCGGACGCGATGAAGTTCTCCCCGTCGCCGAGGCCGATGATGAGCGGGTTGTCCTGCTTTGTGCAGATGAGCATATCGGGATGCTCCCTGCTCATGAACGCGAGTGCATAGGACCCCTCGATCCGACGCAGGACCTCGCGCACTGCGGCGACGAAGTCGCCCGCATAGACGTCCTCCAGCAGGTGCACGACGACTTCGGTATCCGTCTCGGACTGAAACACATGCCCTTTGGCGATGAGCTCTTCCTTGAGCGACAGATAGTTCTCGATGATGCCGTTGTGCACGATGGCAAAGTTCTTATGACAGTCCGTATGCGGATGCGCGTTCACATCGGACGGGCGCCCGTGCGTTGCCCAACGCGTATGTCCGATGCCGAGCGTGCCGACCGGCACGCGCCCCTTGATCTGCTCGCGGAGCGCGGCAAGACGGCCGACGCTCTTCTCGACGCGGATCGCGCCGCCCTCATAGACCGCGATGCCCGCCGAATCATAGCCGCGGTACTCCAGCTTGGACAGCCCGTCCAACAGGAATTCCGCCGCCTGACGGTCACCGACATATCCAACGATTCCACACATAGTTTTATACCTCCCGATCGACAGAACATCTCTCGGGGATTTCGCTCCGTCTGCGGCTTTGTCCGCGGAGTCGCCCCCGCGCTTTGACCGCAGACTCTCGACAGAGCGTGCCGGAAGGCATCCGCTGACGGCTCGACAACCTTCTCCTCGTCCTCCGAAGCTGCATACGGCTTCGGAGCCAGCGCTAAGAATCTGCATTCTTTTTCGTATAAGAAATCCCCGTGTATCTCAGATACACAGGGACATTCTAGCCGAAATAATACGAGAAGTCAATTATGCGTCACATAATGACTGAAACTGCCGATCACGAGCTGCGGGAACTCCGCATGCAGCCGGTCCATGAACGCGCGCGTTCCGACGGCAGATCCTGCGGCGGGCGGCATGGTCCGCAGGAACAGCGTCGGATCGATGTTCAGATTCCGCATCTGAATCATCTGCACAGGCAGTTCCCGGAAGAACGCCTGCCACGCGGCAAGCTCCTCCTCCCGGTCGCTGAATCCCGGGAAATGCAGGAGGTTCAGCGAGACGTAGACGCCGTGGTCGAGTGCGTAGCGGATGGACGTTTTGACATGATCCAGCCCGTAGTCCGCACGGTAATAGGCGTTGTAGCTCTCGTCGCGCGCGCTGATGATCGAGACGCGCAGCGAATCCAGTCCCGCATCGACGATCTGCTTCATGCCGCCGGGAAATCCCGCGTTCGAGTTCATATTGATCTGTCCGCGCTTTGTCACAGCGCGAATCCGCCGAATCCCCTCCGCGATCCGATCCGCGGCGAGCGACGGTTCCCCCTCGCATCCCTGTCCGAAACTGATGATGCCGTCCGGCGCAACGCTCAGATGATAGATGCCGACCGCGGCGATCTCCTCGGCCGTCGGTCGGAACGTAATGCGCTCCTGCGGCGACGGGCAGCATTCCGAGCTCTGGAGCGAGATGCAGCCGAGACAGTTCGCATTGCAGACGGGCGAGGTGGGTACGCCGCACTCCCATCGTCTATAAAATAGATTTTGCGCCGTGAGACAGTGATAGTTCAGGGAACAGTTCCCCACCTGCGCTACGATACGATTGTTCGGCAGCTCCTTCATCGTGCGGCGCACGAGTTTTTTCAGCTCCCTGCCGTTGTAGTGGAGCGGGTCCCATTTCTCGTTTTCATCCGTGTAGACGGCCGCCGCATGGAGCGCGCCGCGGTAGACCGCGACGGCCGTATATCCGTAGAGTGGCAGCGGCGCCGCACTGTCTGCACGCTGAAATGCGGGTAGATGCGTCCGCGTATAGCCCTGCGGCAGAATCGCGGCGACCGCCGTCCCGCCTGCAATCCTGATCTCTTCGCCAGAGATGCGTCCGACCGCGGTATGATCCGGCAGGAACATGAGGTCGGCCCCCTCCGGCAGCGGCGTCAGATCGTCGGGGGTCAGCGGGACATGCACGTCCCCGATCCGGCCGAGGGCATCCGCGCCGCGCGCCTCAGAGATATGACCGTCCGCATCGGCATAGAGCGCCGTGATGCGCTCACTTTGCCGCGCGGTCCGCTTCGATCCGTTCCGTTTCCCGGGCTTCATCCGTCTCCTCGCGCTCCCTCGTTTTCTTCTTCTGCGGATTATATCGGTTCATCGCAATATCGATCCCGTCCGTGACGATACATTCTGCGGCGGGCAGCAGATACGCGATCGCCGCATGTACGCGCGGCGCATCCTCCGTGGAAAACGGCGCCAATACGTGATTGACGACGGTCCACCCGGGAAGCGGGCGCCCGATGCCGATGCGCACGCGTGGAAAATCCGCGCCGCCGATATGCGCAATGACGGATTTGATGCCGTTATGCCCGCCCGAACCGCCTTTGCGCCGCAGCCGCACCGTTCCCGCGGGGATATCCATATCGTCGTGCACCACGATGAGGTCGGCGGAATCGAGTCTATAGTACGAAAGCATCGGGCCGAGCGCCGCACCGCTGTCGTTCATATAGGTCTGCGGCTTCACCAAGAAGACCTTCTCGCTGCCGATGCGCGTCTCGGCGACGAGCGACGAGAACGATGCCTTCCATGTCAGGCCGCCGATCCGATCCGCAAGCGCGTCCACGAGCATAAACCCGACGTTGTGTTTTGTCTGTGCGTATTCCGGACCGGGATTGCCGAGTCCCGCAATGATTTTCATAGAACGCGCGCCTTAGGTCGGATCGCCGACCAAGAAGAGATAGCCCAGCACCACGATGCCGAGCGCGATGCGATACCATCCGAACGCCGTGAAATCATTGCGCTTGATGTAACGCAGAAGGAAGCGGATGGAGAGGATCGACACGATAAACGCGGTCAGCATCCCGACCGCGAGGATCAGGAGTTCCGCACCCGTGTAGTGCCAGCCGAACTTCACGAGCTTGAGGAAGCTCGCGCCAAACATCACCGGAATCGCGAGGAAAAACGTAAACTCCGTCGCCGCATAGCGGCTCGCGCCGAAGATGATGCCGCCGAGGATCGTCGCCCCCGAACGGCTCGTCCCCGGGACGAGCGAGAGCACTTGAAACACGCCGATGATGAACGCCGTACGGTAATCCATCTGCGCGAGCGTCTCGATCCGCGGACTGCGCGTCTGATTCCACCGCTCGACGACGATGAAGAGGATGCCGTAGAGAATCAGCGTGGAGGCGACCACGGGCGCATTCATGAAATGCTCCTCCATATATTTGTTCAGGGCGAGTCCGATCACGGCCGCCGGAAGACAGGCGACGATCACCTTGCCCCAGAGGTCGAACGTCGCGCGCCGCTCCTGCTGCGATTTGCTCTTGAGGAATGGGTTGAGCTTCCCCGCGTTCAGCACCACGACGGCAAGGATCGCGCCGAGCTGAATCACCACGAGGAACATATCCATAAACGACTTCGTGACATTCAGCTGAATAAATTCATCAACCAGGATCATATGCCCCGTGCTGGATACGGGCAGCCATTCCGTCAGCCCCTCCACGA
>CAUQAR010000097.1:0-6384 GCA_963515775.1 uncultured Selenomonas sp.
CGCGACGGACTCCTTCCTCTCGGCGGCATCCTTCCAGGAGACGACCCGCGTCCTCACGGATGCGGCGATCAAGGGAAAGATCGACCCGCTCGTCGGACTCAAGGAGAACGTCATCATCGGCAAACTCATCCCTGCGGGCACGGGCATGACCCGGTACCGCAACCTCGACATCATCGACCATGCGCCGCAGCCGGTGGAAGAATCGGAGGAGGATGTGGAAGAAGAGGTGTATGAAGAGGTGGATCTTTCGCGGTTGGAGAGTCTCGGCAACTGAGGAGTAACGCGGAGACGTGACGCGGGATTTTGGCGCATAACTGTGTCATATCGTCGAATGCTTCGCTAGGAGTAGCTTTTTACTACGCCGCCCTCTATTCTCCTCATTCCTTGTTCTGCCTCCAAACTTTCGCGTCACTTAGGTTCAGGGGTGACGCCGGATTTTGGCGTATATTGTCTCGCTTATGCCGCCCTTGTAGGGGCGCCGCGCTGCTGCACCCTGTAACGAGTGAGGGCGGCATATCATTGAGCCGTTACCAATCTTCTGAAACATAATAAAAAAGGACGTCAACACGGATATAAAAACCGGTTGACGCCCTCTTTTTTTGTGTGTAAAATAGCGGAAGAATGATAGATAGGAAGTGTAGCTTTTATGTCACAATACGACGACAAATTCTTTTCGATCCGCAATACGACGCGCATGGCGCTCTGCATCGCCCTCATCTGCGTCAGCGCCTACATTGCGATCCCTGTGCCGTTCATGGCGCCGCTCACGATGCAGACCTTTGCACTCTGTCTCACGGCGCTCGTCCTAACGCCTGCGCAGACTGCCGTCGTCCTCGTCGGCTATACGCTGCTCGGCGCGGTCGGGCTGCCGGTCTTTGCGGGCGGCGTGGGCGGCCTTGCCATCCTCTTTAGTCCGCGCGGCGGCTTCTTCATCGGCTTCCTCATCGCCTATACGCTGATGAGCTTCCTCAAAGGGAATACGCCCTCGTTTAGACGCTACGCCGTCGTCGCCGTTCTCGTCAGTGTGCCCGTGACCTATATCTTTGCGACGCTGTGGCTCGTCGTGCTCTTCGGGGATAAATTCGCCGGCGTCGCCGCCGCGTTCGGCGCGCTCGCCCAGTTCGTTCCCGGCGATTTGATCAAGGCGGCGGCCGCAGCGGCGCTGGGGGTGTCGCTCAATCGCCGCCTTCGATACCTGTGACGCGGGATCTTTGCGCCTAGCGTCGTCATATCGTCGCGCACTTCAGTCGACGTAGGTGTTCACTACGACTCCTTCGTGCGCTCCTCATTCCTAGCTATGCATCAAAGCTTCCGCGTCACTTAGGCTTCCTATAGCGCGGCGTGACGCGGGATCTTGGCGCCCGCTTTGTGCATCCTTTCCTGCACGAAAAAATCCCGTCCCACACATCTGTGTGGAGCGGGATTTTCGCGTTATTGAGACGATCATGCTTCGTTTTTTGGCGTCATATCCTCCGCCTTCAGTGTGCCTGCCTTGGCACGGTCGGCGAATTCGGCCGTTGCGGTGAAGAGAACGTCGGTGGAGCTGTTGAGTGCGGTCTCGCAGGAATCCTGGAGGACGCCGATGATGAAGCCGACGCCGACGACCTGCATGGCGATGTCGTTGCTGATGCCGAACGACGAGCAGGCGACTGGGATGAGCAGCAGCGAGCCGCCCGCAACGCCCGATGCGCCGCATGCGCCGATGGTGGCGATGAGGCAGAGCAGCAGTGCCGTCGGCAGATCAACGTGAATGCCGAGGGTATGCGCCGCCGCGAGCGAGAGGATCGCGATCGTGATCGCGGCGCCGCTCATGTTGATCGTCGCGCCGAGCGGGATGGAGATGGAGTAGACCTCTGAATTGAGGCCGAGACGTTTGCACAGCTGTAGATTGACCGGGATATTCGCCGCGGAGCTGCGCGTGAAGAACGCGTAGATGCCGCTCTCGCGCAGTGTGGTCCAGACGAGGGGGAAGGGGTTGCGGCGGATGTGCAGATAGACGATGATCGGGTTCATGATGAGCGCGACGGAGAAGAATGCGCCGAGCAGCACGGCGAGGAGCTGTAGATAGCTGATGAGGGCGTCGACGCCGCTTGTGCCGACGGCGTCTGCGACAAGGCCCATGATGCCGAAGGGCGCGAAACGGATGACCCAGAGGACGATCTGCGTCATGACGACGGCAAAGTCACGCACGGTGTTCTTCGTCGTCGGGCTCGCCTTTTGGAGCGCGATACCTGCGAGTACGCTCCACGCGAGGATGCCGATGTAGTTGGCGCTTGCGATCGCGTGCAGCGGGTTGTCCACGATGTTGAGGATGAGATTGTGTACGACCTCGACAATACCGCTCGGCGGTGCGACGTCCGCGTCGGCAACGACGAGATGCAGCTCTGTCGGGAAGAGAAACGAGAAGGCGACGGCGACGACGGACGCGAGGAACGTCGCGATGATGTAGAGCCGCACGATGGGCCTGAGCGCCGCGCCCGCGCCGACCGTACGCTGCGCCATCGCGTTCATGACGAGGACGAAGACGAGGATCGGCGCGACGCCCTTGAGCGCACGGACGAAGATATCGCCGAGCACCGCCACCGCGGGGATCATTGCGGGGGCGTAGAGCGCGATGAGAATGCCGATGATGAGACCGACTGCGATCAGCTTGATGAGAGCCGTTTCGCGGTACTTGCGGCTGATGCTCTTGAGCAAGGAAACTCCTCCTTTACATTTAAGAAAAATATGCCCCATTATAGCAGACTTTGAAAACGGTGTCACTATAATGGGGCTGTATACCTTATTTCTGCCGCAGTTCCGCAAGGAAACGCGCGACGGCGTCCTGCCAGGGGGGCAGCCGCCGGAAGCCCGCCGCGTCGAGACTCGCCTTGCTGAGACGCGAGTTCTTCGGCCGCTCGGCCCGCGTCGGGTGCGCGCGGCTCGGGACGGATGTGATGTTGACGGATTTTCCCGCCGCGCGGAAGATCTCGGCGGCGAACTGCGCCCACGAGCAGAAGCCTTCGTTCGTCGCGTGGTAGACGCCGTATTTCTCGGATGCAAGCATATCGGCGAGGAGCGGCGCGAGATCGCGGGTGTAGGTCGGAGAGCCGACCTGATCGGAGACGATGGAGAGACTCTTGTACGTCTCGGAGGCTTCCAGCATGGTCTTGACGAAATTCTTGCCGTGTGCGCCGAACACCCATGAGATGCGCACGATGAAGTAGCGGTCGAGATGCTCTTCAACGGCCTCCTCGCCCGCAAGCTTCGAAGCGCCGTAGACGTTGCGCGGACCGGGCATGGCGTCGGTCTCGTAGGGGGTGTCGCCCGTTCCCGGGAAGATGTAGTCCGTGCTGATGTAGAGGAATTTCACATTGCGCTGCTGTGCAAGGCGCGCGAGAATCTCGGTCCCCGCGGCATTGACGAGACGGCAGCGGTCCGGCTCGTCCTCCGCACGGTCGACTGCGGTGTAGGCAGCCGCGTGGAGGATCGCGTCGGGGGCAAATTCGTCGAGCACGGCGCGCATCGTGCTCTCGTCCGACAGCGGAAACGTGCGTGAGGAGACGCCGCAGACTTCGTGACCGCGCGCCTTGCATTCTTCGACGCAGTCCGCGCCCAGCTGGCCCGTGGCGCCGGTGATGAGGATTTTCATAGAGTACCGCCTTTCTTGCATGTTTTTCTTATTGTAGCACAAAAGAGAGGATTGTACTTCTTTAATTTTGTGGTTGATGTGGAATTGTCGTCTTGTCTGCGTGATCAAAGAATGCCACGGTTTATCGTTATGATTTTATGTTCCGGTCGGAAGCAAGGTGCAGCTTTAAATTCTCTTCATAATTTAAATCTCCATCCAGCCCGAAGGCTTCAAACACGGCTTTTTTATCGGCGTAGTGCTTGGGGGCGTTGAGGTCATGTTCTCTTCCCTCGTAGAAAGGAAAATTACTTCCCGCCGCAATACAGAATTCAAACTGATAGAGGTCCGGTGAAAAGCTGGTCCCTTCCACTCTATATTGATCCAATGCGCCCGCCCACATATACGCAAAAAACGGACAGCAGCCTTTTGGGCGACTGTCCGCTGCTTTATGGTTCTTCGGACGATATGGTCGGTATCCGAAGGATGATCGTTGTGCCTTTGTCCAGTTCGCTCTCGAGCGCGATCTCGATGCCGTGCCGATCGGCGATCCAGCGCGCGATCGAAAGACCGAGCCCGGAGCCGCCCGTCTCCTTCGTGCGTGAGGAATCGACGCGGTAGAACCGGTCGAAGATGCGCGGCTGATGCTCGGGCGCGATGCCGATACCGTCGTCGGAGAGGGTCACGGTGGCGGTTTTTCCGTCCGCCGACAGCGTCGATGCGGCCGTGATATGTCCGCCTGCGGGCGTGTATTTGACGCTGTTCTCGAGGAAGATGCGGAGCAACTGGCGCAGGAGGACGGGGTCGGCATAGACGACCGCGGGATCGTTTTCACCGAGTGTAACCTCGTGCGAGGTCGTCACGGTCTGCATTTTCTCCATCGTGTCGGCAAGCAGCGCAGCGAGATCGACGTCCTCGGCGTTGAATGCCAGACGGCGCTGGTCGGCGCGTGCGAGGAAGAGGAGTTTTTCGATCAGTTGCTGCATATTCTCCGCTTCCGAGCGGATCGAGGTGATGCCCTCCTCGAGGATGGCCTTGTCCTCGCGCCCCCAGCGCGAGAGGATGTCCGAGTAGCCGAGGATGACCGTCAGCGGCGTGCGCAGCTCGTGCGATGCGTCGGAGACGAAACGCTGCTGCTGTGTGAATCCCTCCTGCAAGCGATCGAGCATGCGATTGAACGTGCGCGCGAGCTCCGACAGCTCGTCGCGCGCACGCGGCACGTCGAGGCGCCTGCCGAGACGTTCGACCTCGATGCTGCGCGCCGTCCATGTGATCTCGCGGATGGGCTTTAAGATCCGGTTGCTGAGGAAATGTCCCGCGATGAGCGCGAGCACGAAGCAAATGGCGACCGTGTAAAAGATCAGCCGCTGCAGTGAGTAGAAGAAATCCTTTTCCGTCGTGATCGTGCGGAAAAAATGGATTTGATACGGCACGCCGCCGTACATCACGTCACGCTTCGCATGATAGACCGCGCCGTTGCGGAACGACGAGACCTCCATGTCGGGATTTGCCCAAAACGGTGTCGTGATCCGGCCCTCCTCGATCGTTTTGATGGAGGGGAAGTGCGCGTCCGTGTCGAGCACCACCCGCCCGTCGCTGTCCGTGATGCGGACGATGACGCCGGGGATGACGGGCCCCTCGAACCAGAATTTCACATCCGTCGCGTGGCCGTTCTCGATATTGTTCATCACATGGCGGATGCTGCGGTCAAGGTCGACCTCTGCCTGCCGGTAAAAATAGACATACGCGCCAATCCCCAGTATCGCTGTTGATAGTATGAGTACGAAAAAGAGGATTGCCGCGTACAGCAGTGTGATCTTAGTTGAAATGCGTATGTAGAAGTATCGGTCGATCCAACGGGCAATCCGTGCCTTAGTCGCGTACCACATAGCCGACGCCCCGCACCGTATAGATGTACTTCTGATTGAAGCGGTCGTCCAGCTTTGCGCGCAGATAACGAATGTAGACGTCGACCACATTCGTCTCTCCCGTATAATCGAATCCCCATACCTCCTGTAAAATCTGGTCGCGCGTCAGCACGGTGCGCTTGTTGCGCAGGAGGTATTCGAGGAGATCGTATTCGCGTTTCGTGAGCGCCACGGTCTCGCCGTCCACCTGCACCTCGTAGCGCGAAAGGAACATGATGAGGTTCTTGACCGTCAGGCGGTCGCCCGGATCGCCCTCGGCCAGATCGCGGCGACGCAGCGCGTTGTTGAGACGCGCGATCAGCTCGGGGACGGCAAACGGCTTCGTGATGTAGTCGTCCGCGCCGATATCAAGGCCCTCGACGCGGTCCTCGATCGTATCGCGCGCCGTCAGCATGATGATCGGCACATTCGAGATCTCGCGCACGCGGCGGCAGATCTCGATGCCGTCCATGCCGGGCAGCATGACATCGAGGAGAATGATGTCGTACTTCTCCTGTATGATGCGCTCATAGGCGCGGGTGCCGTTGCCCTCGGTCTCGGCTTCAAAGCCTTCGTGCTCCAGCTCCATCTGTAAAAAACGCGCGATGCGCGCCTCGTCCTCGACGATGAGGACACGGGTCTTCTCATCCATTGCTGTACCACCCCATCTGATTTTCTATGCGTTGATGCCCTTACTATATATGAAGAGCGGAAAAATTAAAAGATGAAAGCGGGGGATTTAATTGAAAAATAATATCCGCGTCTATATCTTACCTAGGTTTAAGAGGCGCTGCTTGTTTTGCAAAGATGAAAGGTTAAGGAAGTGCTGATTAAAGCGCCCCCTATTTCAAAAGACATACCACAGGTCTG
>CAUQAR010000098.1:0-6383 GCA_963515775.1 uncultured Selenomonas sp.
GCGTTCATCCGTGCGGTGCAGCGGCGCGCACATGCGGCGGGCGTGACGGTGGACGCCGTTGCGCCCGAGACACCCGCGCAGGAGGAGGCGCTGACGATGCAGCCGATGGCGCTCTCCTTTCACGGCGGCTATTTTGCGGTGCTCGATTTCCTGCGCGCGTTGCAGGAGGAGGACCGCGCCGTGCAGTTCGGCGCGCTCGATCTTCGGGCGGAGGACGGCGGACTGCGCTGTGTGCTCACGGTAAAAATCGCCTCCCTTGCGGAAAAAGATTCGGCGGATTCCCCGGAATATGGCAACTAAAGCCTTGTTTTTCATGCGTAAATAGCATATGATAGGAAATAACTATGGATGACGCTGCAAGGGACGGTAATAGCATGAGCGGACTGCGGTTTATCACGGCGGGGGAGTCGCACGGCGCGGCGCTCACCGCCATTTTGGAAGGGCTGCCGGCGGGGCTTGCGCTCACACGCGCGGCGATCGATGCGCAGCTTGCGCGGCGCCAGCGCGGCTACGGGCGCGGGGACCGCATGCAGATCGAGACGGATCGCATCGCGGTGCTCTCGGGCCTCCGCTTCGGCGAGACGCTCGGCACGCCCCTCACGCTGCAAGTGGTCAATCGCGATTTTGAAAATTGGACGGAGCGCATGGCTCCCTTCGGGCCGCCGACGGGGCCGAAGGTCACGGCCGTGCGGCCGGGGCATGCCGATCTGACGGGCGTACTCAAGTATGACCGCGCCGATGCGCGCGATATCCTCGAGCGCTCGAGCGCGCGTGAGACGACGATGCGCGTCGCCGTCGGGGCGGTCTGCCGGCAGCTGCTCGCAGCGATCGGCGTCACCGTGGCCTCGCATGTGACGGAGATCGGCGGCGTTTCGATCGACCGCGCGGCGATCCGCGAAGCGGACATCGGCGTGATGAACGGCGCGGCGCTCAGCTGCTGCGATCCTGCCGCTGAGGCGCGCATGATGGCGCGCATCGACGCGGCGAAGGCCGCGGGCGATACGCTCGGCGGCGTCTTTGAGATCGTCGTGTGCGGCCTGCCCGTCGGACTCGGCTCCCATACACAGTGGGATCGGCGCCTCGACGGGCGCCTCGCCGGCGCCCTCATGTCCGTTCAGGCGATCAAGGGCGTGGAGATCGGCGCGGGCTTTGCGTGTGCGCATTTGCCCGGCAGCGAGATCCACGACGAGATCTATATGGGCGCGGACGGTCGTCCCTACCGGCGGACGAACCGCGCGGGCGGTCTTGAGGGCGGCATGACGAACGGTGAGGCCCTCGTCGTGCGCGCCGTGATGAAGCCGATCCCGACGCTGATGGCGCCGCTGCAAACGATCGACATCGCGGCGCACACGGCGGTATCCGCCGCGAAGGAGCGCAGCGACTGCTGCGCCGTACCGGCCGCGTCCGTCGTGGGGGAGGCGATGGTCTCCTTTGTCCTCGCGGATGCGGTCTGCGCGATGTTCCACGTGGATACGATGACCGATCTGCACGCGTCGCTCACCGCGTACCGCGCGCGTATGGACGGGAGATGGCGGCGCACATGAAGAATGTCGTTCTGATCGGGTTTATGGGAACGGGCAAGTCGAGTGTGGGGCGCATGCTTGCGGCGCGCCTCGGCTGCGCGTTCCATGATCTCGACAAAAAAATCGAAGAGCGGCACGGCATGACGATTCCGGAGATGTTCGCGCGCTGCGGAGAGCCGTATTTTCGCGCGCGCGAAAAGGAAGCGGTGCGCGCCGCAGCCGCGCGCGGGAGCCTCGTCATCGCGACGGGCGGCGGGGTCGTGAAGGATCCGGAGAATCTGGCGCTGCTGCGCAAAAACGGCATCATCGTCGCGCTGACGGCGGATGTGGACGCGATCCTCGCGCGTACGGCCGCGCGCGGGGAGCGGCCCGTGCTCGACCGCGCGGACGCGGGCGACCGCCGCGCGGCGGTCGAAGCGCTGCTGAAGGAGCGCCGTCACCTCTATGAGGATGCGGATGTGACCGTGGATACGAGCAGCCGCGCGCCGCTCGAGATCACGGAGCACATTTTGCAGGCCATTCGGATATGGAGAAAGTGAGTGCTATGCGGAGGGTAGAAGTCGCGCTCGGCGCACGCAGCTATGACATCTGTATCGGCTGCGGGACGGCGGATGCGCTTGCGGATTTCGTCCGCAGGGCGGGGTTCTCGCGCCGCGGGCTGATCGTCACGGATACCGAGGTCGGGCCGCGCTGGGCGGACGCCGCGGCAGCGGCGATCGCCCGCGGGGGCGTGGCGGCGGAGGTCGTGACGATTCCCGCGGGCGAGACGTCCAAGACGCTCACTATGGCGAACCGCATCTATACGCGCGCGATCGAACTGGGCCTGGACCGCCGCGCGCCCATCTTTGCGCTCGGCGGCGGTGTCGTCGGCGATCTCGCCGGGTTCGCCGCGGCGACATACATGCGCGGCGTTCCCTTCGTGCAGCTGCCGACGAGTCTTCTCGCGCAGGTGGATTCGAGCGTCGGCGGCAAGGTCGCCGTCAATCATGCGCTTGGCAAGAATCTGATCGGCGCCTTCTATCAGCCGGCCGCCGTCTTTATGGATCTGCGCGCGCTCGAGACGCTGCCGCCGCGTGAGATCCGCTCAGGACTCGGCGAGATCATCAAATACGGCGTGATCTCGGACGCGGACTTCTTCGCATGGCTCGCGGGGCATCGTGACGCGGTGCTCGCCCTCGAAGAGAAGGCCATGGAGCACATCGTCGCGCGCTCCTGCGAGATCAAAGCGGACATCGTGCGGCAGGATGAGCGCGAGGGAGGGCTGCGCCGCATCCTCAACTTCGGACATACGATTGCCCATGCGGTCGAAGTGGAGACGGGCTACACGCGCTATCGGCACGGGGAAGCCGTCGCCATCGGAATGGTCGGCACGGCGCATATCAGCGCGGCGATGGGCCTCCTCCCGGACGAGGACCGCGCGCGCATTGAGCGCCTCATCCGGGCGATGGATCTTCCGCTGCGCGCCGAAGGGGTCTCCGTGGACGCCATGTACCGGGATCTCTTCCACGACAAGAAGACCGTGGACGGCCGCATCCACTGGGTGCTCGCCGAGGGGCTCGGCAGGGTGACGGTGCGCAGCGATGTGCCGGAAGATATCGTGCGCCGCGCGCTGGCGTTGGTTTCCACACCGGGCTAAAGCGCGGCGGGATTCCTGACGAATATATGAGAGGGGGGGACGGTGTCGGATGCGTACATATGTGATTTTTCTGCTGAGCGCTGTGATTTTTACCGTCCTACTCTCTATCGGGCACCCCGCATCCGCGGCGGCGACGCAGCTGCGCTGGGAGTATTGGCTCGAGCATACGCCCGCTGCGCAGGAACCGGCCAAGCGGCCACCCGCGTTCTCCCCGGCCGAGGGAGAGTGGCGCAAATTCAATCCGCAGTACGGCGTGGCTGTTCCGCCCGGCACGCACTATGTTTGGATTCGGGTCTATATTCCGCCCGATACCTCCGTGGACGACAGCCTGTTCTTCTCCGCGACGGATCAATCCGTTCAGATCTTCCTCGACAATCTTCCCATCTATCACTACGGCGATCTCACGCCGCGGCCGTTTTCCTACGGCCGGAAGTGGCATCTCGTCGATCTGCCCGCGTGGGCGGTGGGACGGCCGCTCGTCATGCAGGTCTATGCCGGCAATCCCTGGGTGCTCGGGCAGTTCGACCGCATCCGGCTGGACAAAGCCTCTCATCTGATCGAGCACGTTTTCCTCTTCGACTTCCCGTATGTCAGCGGCATTACGGCACTCATTATCTTCATCATCCTGCTCGGCGTGTACTTTTTTACGGAAAAGCAGCTGCGCGGCATCTATCTGCGGCTGATCGCGTTCCTCACCGTCTTTTTCTTCTGGATGCTCAGCTCCTCGAGTCTCATGCTGCTGTGGCTCGACTTTCCCGTGTTTTGGTGGTACGTTGAGCTGTGTACCTCCTACTGCATTCTGCTCGCGGGCAACGCGCTGATCTACCGCGTGATCGACGAGGCGTATAAGAAGCGCATCCTGCACGTTTCCTACGTCTACATCTGCATCTTTCTGGCCGCGATTGTGCTCGAACTGCTCGGGCAGCACGGACTCTATCTGATGCGGTTCTTCTTCTATCCGGCGCTTCTGCTCTGCGGCATTCCGACGGCATATTGGCTTTGGGAGTGTCAAAGGCAGGGGAACGCGCACTGCCGCGCGCTGCTCGTCGCGTTTGCAACGCTCTCCGTATTCGCCGTCATCGACGGCCTGTCGTTCCAGTTCCGCGCATTTTCGTGGAACACCTATCTGCTGCCGTTCGGCATTTATACAGTCGCGTTCTTCATCGTCCAGCTCATCCTGGACCGCGCGGCGCACGAGCGCTATCTCTCCGATCTCTCCACCTCGCTCGAGAATCAGGTGGACGCCGTCACGAAGCGCATGGAGGTCGACTCCTTGACGGGCTGCTACAACCGCAACAAATTCCCCGCGGCCATGCACGACTTCATGCGGATTGCGCGGGAGACGAGAGAGCCGTTCTCCGTGCTGATGTTCGACATCGACCACTTCAAGCGAATCAACGACACCTACGGACACGATGTGGGCGACGTCGTGCTTGTGAACTTTGCCCGTACGATCCGCAGCTTCCTCGATCGGCGGCACATCCTCATCCGCTGGGGCGGCGAGGAGTTCATCCTGCTCTGCCTGCACTACGACGGCGCGCAGGCGGAAGCGTTCGGCAATCTGATCCGCACAGCCGTCTCGGAGGAGCGGATCCATCCGTCGGATCAGATCACATGCAGCGGCGGCGTAGGCGTTTGGTACGGCACCGACGAGGATACGCCCGACAGCATCGTCAAGCGCGCGGACACGGCCCTCTACGCCTCGAAGCAGAACGGGCGCAACCGCATCACCTGCGAGCCGGACTGGGCTCAGTATATGCCGCAGCGCTCGCCGAAGGAGAAGAGCGCGGAGCAGCGGCGCACGGATTATATGATGCCTTGAAAAATTTTCCTTGCGTCAAATTCTATCTTATGATATAGTCACTGAGTATATGTCTGGATGGTCCGCCGGGCGCAGAGGGCGTTCGTGAACATCCGAGCGAAGGAGGAAAATCAATGAATATCATCGAGATCCTGGAGAAGGAACAGCTGCGTTCCGACATCCCGCAGTTCGGGCCGGGCGACACCGTCCGCGTACATGCCCGTATCGTCGAGGGCACGCGCGAGCGCATTCAGGTGTTCGAAGGCGTTGTGATCGGCCGCCAGGGCACGGGCGTCCGCGAGACCTTCATCGTGCGCCGTATCGCTTCGGGCGTCGGCGTCGAGCGTCTCTTCCCCGTGCATTCCCCGCGGATCGCAAAGATCGAGGTGACGCGCCGCGGTATCGTACGCCGCGCCAAGCTCTACTACCTGCGCGGTCTCACGGGCAAAGCCGCCCGCATTCGGGAAAAGCGCTGATCGTACGCGTCATGGGGACTGCTTCGGCAGTCCCTATTTTTGCTGGAGAGGAGAATTTTATGGAACAGGAAACCGGGACCGTCGCGGAAATCAAGGACTGGGTGATCTCCATCGTTGTCGCCGTGGCGCTCGCGATGTTCATTCGCACGTTCATCGTAGAGCTTTACGTCGTCGACGGCCCCTCGATGCGGCCGACCCTTGAGTCGGAGGAACGCCTCGTCGTCAATAAATTCATCTATCGATTCCATCCGCCGGAGAAGGGCGAGGTTCTCGTCTTCGAGTATCCGCGCGACCGCAGCAGGGACTTCATCAAGCGCGTGATCGCGACGCCCGGCGATACCGTGGAGATTCGCGGCGGGCAGGTGCTCGTCAACGACCGGCTCCTCGTCGAGGACTACATCCTCGAGAAGACGCGGAGCGAATACCCCAAGACGACCGTCCCCGAAGGGCGCGTCTTCGTCATGGGCGACAACCGCAACAACTCCGAGGACAGCCGCTTTGCCGACGTCGGCTTCGTGCCGTACGATCTCATCAAGGGCAAGGCCGTGCTCGTCTTCTGGCCGCTGTCCGCCTATAAGACACTGTGACGCGGGAGGACCTTTTCATGCGCTTTGTATCATGGAACGTCAACGGCCTGCGCGCCGCGCTCAAAAAGGGCTTCATGGAGGCGTTCAAAGAGCTCGATGCGGACGTCTTCTGTTTGCAGGAGACGAAGATGCAGGAGGGACAGGCGATCCTCGATCTGCCCGGCTACGAACAGTATTTTTACAGTGCGGAGAAAAAGGGCTACTCCGGCACCGCGATCTTCACGCGCATTCGGCCGATCTCGGTGGCGTATGGCATCGGCGCGGAGGAACACGACCGCGAAGGCCGCGTCATCACGATGGAGCTGCCGGACGTCTACCTCGTCACCGCCTACACGCCGAACGCGAAGCGTGCGCTCGAAC
>CAUQAR010000099.1:0-6365 GCA_963515775.1 uncultured Selenomonas sp.
GCTGCTATCAGAGGAGTACGGCTTCCCCATCGTGGGCCTGCCGGGGACGATCGACAACGACGTCTGGGGCATGGACTACACGATCGGCTGCGACACCGCGGCGAATACGATCATCGACGCGATCAACAAGCTGCGCGACACCGCGTCCGCACACCGCCGCGTGATCGTCCTCGAGGTCATGGGGCGCAGCTGCGGCTGGCTCGCACTCGTCGCGGGCATCTCGGGCGGCGCGGAGTACATCATCGTCCCCGAGGAGGACTTCGACCTCCAGCAGATCACGGACAGCCTGTCCGAAGCGTACGAGCAGGGCAAGCGCTACATCCTCATCGTCGTCGCCGAGGGCGCGGCCAAGGGGCAGGACGTATGCGACTACATCGCGCAGCACACGGACATCGAGACGCGCGTCTCGGTGCTTGGCCACATCCAACGCGGCGGCTCGCCGAGCGTCATCGACCGCGTGCGCGCCAGTCAGCTCGGAGAGCAGGCCGCGCTCGCGCTCATGTCCGGCCTCTCGGGCGTCGTCTTCGGCTACAGCAAGGGCCACGTCGTCTCGGTCAACCTCTACGACGCGGTCAACAATAAGAAGAAACTCGATCCGGACTACCTCCATTTGGCGAGGATCCTGTCCTAAAAGATCCGGCAGCACAGCGGAAAAGATGCGGAAAGGATGATTTCGTGGCAAATATCATCGCGATCGCGAGTCAAAAGGGCGGCGTCGGCAAGACGACGACAGCGGTCAATCTGGCGGCCGCCATTGCGCGGGCAAAGCGCCGCGTCCTCCTCGTCGACATCGATCCGCAGGGGAACGCGACGAGCGGCTTTGGGATCGACAAGAACGCCCTGTTTTCAAGCACCTACGAGGTGCTCATCGAAGGGGCGAGCCTCCGGGAGACACGCGTTTCCTCCGATTACCGTGTGGACGTGCTGCCCGCGAACGTCAACTTGGCGGGCGCCGAGGTGGAGCTTGCCGACGTGACGCGGCGGGAGACGCGCCTGCGCGACGCGCTCACAGAAGTGGAACGCGATTACGACTACATCTTCATCGACTGTCCGCCGTCGCTCGGCTTCCTAACGCTGAACGCGCTCGTTGCCTGCCGCTCGGTGCTCATCCCCATCCAGTGCGAATTCTACGCGCTCGAAGGGGTGGCGCAGCTCATGAATACGATCACCCTCGTGCAGGACAGCGCGAATCCCGTGCTCACCGTACAGGGCGTCGTGATGACCATGTACGACAGCCGGACGCGGATCGCGGCGCAGGTCGTGGAGGAGGTGCGCGGCGTCTTCGGGAGCGCGCTGTATCAGACGCTGATCCCGCGCAACGTCCGCCTCTCGGAGGCGCCGTCCTTCGGCCAACCGATCACGTCCTACGACATCACATCGCGCGGCGCGGAGACCTATATCGCACTGGCAAGGGAGGTCATGCAGCGTGAAGAAGGCTAAAACAGGAGGACTCGGACGCGGGCTCGGCGCCCTCGGCCTCGGGAAAAATACATTGGCGGGGCAAAAGGCCGCCGCCCCGCCGGAGGAAAAGACCGCCGCCGTCAAACCGGCGGCCGCACAGCGGGCAGTGAAAGCATCCGCCCCCGCAGCACGCGCCGACGCGCACACCGCGCCCGCGGGCATCCCCGCCGCGTTGCCGATCGATGCCGTGCAGCCGAACCGCTTCCAGCCGCGGCGCGAATTCGACGAGGGCGCGCTCGAGGAGCTGCGCGAATCCGTTGCGCGCCACGGCATCCTCCAGCCGCTCATCGTGCGCGACATCGGCGGCGGCGCCTACGAGCTCATCGCGGGCGAGCGGCGCCTGCGCGCGGCAAAGCTCGCGGGGCTTCGGACCGTACCCGCCGTCTTTCGCACGGCGACGGATGCCGAGCTTGCAGAGATGGCGCTCATCGAGAACCTCCAGCGCGAGGACCTCAACCCCATCGAGGAGGCGCACGCCTACGAGCGCCTGCTGACGGAGTTCAAGCTCTCGCAGGAACAGCTCGCGCGCCGCGTGGCCCGCAGCCGTTCGGCGATCGCGAACAGCGTCCGCCTCCTGCGCCTCGCGGCCTCCGTACAGGCCTTTCTCGCTAACGGCGTACTCACCGTCGGGCAGGTGCGGCCGCTCCTCGCGCTCGAGAGCAAAGCGCTCCAAAGCGAAGCGGCCGAGCACATCCAAGAGCACGAGCTGACGGCCCGCGGCGCGGAGGCGCTCGTGCGGCGCCTGCTAAAGGACCCCGCCGCGCTGAAAAAATCGGCCGGGGAGAACGCGCCAGATCGGCCTGCGCCCGACATCTTCGTCCGCAGCGCAGAGGAGCGCCTCACGCGCAGCCTCGGTACCAAGGTCGCCATCCGGGAAGGGCGCGTGCAGGGCAAGGGAAAACTTGAGATCAGCTATTTCTCCGCAGACGATCTCGAACGGCTGCTCGCACTCCTCACGGCGGTGGACGGCGCGGCGAAGGAGGACAAGCGCGCGGCACTGCGCGCCGTCTCCACCCAAAAATTCACCGTGTGAGTACGCAAGAAATGAAGAAGGGAAGAAAGAAGTGTTTCTGCAAAATCTAGTCAACTATATCGCCTCCCATGAGGCCGTGCTCTTGCTCTCCTCGATGATTCTCATTCTCGCGCTCCTCATCCTCGTCGTCTATCAGATGGTGCGCCTCTCGGGGATGCGCGCGCGCTACCGCGAGATGATGCGCGGCAGCGAGATCGACGACATCGAGAGCATGCTGATCCGCCATATCAAGGAGGTCGAGGACGTCGCCGCGACGAACGCGCGCCTCCTCGAAGAGAACGAACTCATCCGGCAGTTCCTGCGGCGCACCCTCGTCCGCACCGCGGCCGTCCGCTTCCGCGCATTCGAGGACATGGGCGGCGATCTCAGCTACGCGGTCGCCATGCTCGACGCGAACAACGACGGCATCATCTTCTCCAGCATCTTTGCACGCGAAGACTCGCGCAGCTACATCAAGCCCATCAAGGGCGGCAGCTCCACATATGCGCTGACGGACGAGGAGAAAGGCGTGCTCAAAGAAGCGATGGGGCAACCCCTGCCGATCCAGTGGTGACGCGCGATCCTAGCATCGCGCTTTATGACACGTTCAGATAGACACAGTGCAAAGTGATCAGAGAAAGAATGGCCGGAACAAGGAAGGTGGCTTTATGTATTCGATTGGTGGGAGAGATGCGGGCAATCGTCTCCCCGGGCTGGATGCGCTCAGAACGCTTGCGATCGTCGGCGTCACCCTATTTCATCTGTTTCCCGAGACCGTCTGCGGCGGCTATCTCGGCGTATCGCTCTTCTTCGTACTGACGGGCTACCTGCTCGCCTATACGAGTGCGCGCGCGCGCAGCTTCAGCGTGCCGGGCTATTACCTCAAGCGGATCCGCCGCATCTATCCGCCGCTCCTCATCGTCCTGCTCTCCGTGACCGGCGCCTATTCCTTCCTCATCCCCACGGCGCTCACAGATACGCGCGCGGAGCTGCTCTCCGTCGTGCTCGGCTATAACAACTGGTGGCAGATCGCACAGAACGCCGACTACTTCACGCGCATCTCGAATGCCTCCCCATTCACGCATCTATGGTTCCTGGGCATCGAGCTCCAGTATTACCTCGTTTGGCCGCTGCTCTTCCTCCTCTATCGGGGGATTGCCGCCGTCCTCGGCAAAGGCGCCGGCATCGCCCTTCTCCTCCTGCTCGGCGCGGGCAGTGCCGCCCTCATGCCGCTCATGTATCGGCCTGAGATCGACGTGACCCGGCTCTACTACGGGACCGATACGCGCGTCTACGCCCTCCTCTTCGGTGCGGCGCTCGGACTGATGCGATCGCAAACGCATCGGCCGCGCATCTGCTCGGCCCTGCGCGAGTCCTTGGAGTTCCTCGCCACCGGCCTCCTCTTTGCCGCTGTCATCGCCGCATATCTCCTCGTGGACGGCGAGAGCCCCCTCCTCTATCGCGGCGGCATGCTCGTCATGACCCTCGTCTTCTGCCTCTTGATCCACCTTGCAACCCGGCGCGGCACCGTCTTTGATCGGGTGCTCGACTGCGGCCTTTTTCGCTGGGTGGGCAAGCGCAGCTACGGCATCTTCCTCTGGCAGTACCCGGTGATCTTCCTCTTTCAGCAAAAGGGATGGGACGCGCAGCCACTCGCGCCCCTCTGGGAGACGCTCGCCATCCTCCTCCTCTCCATGTGGCTCGAAGCCCTCGTGGACGGCATCCGCCGGCACGAATTCCCCGTCTTCGGACGGCGGCTCGTCTTCGTGCAGAGCGCGTGCTTCTTCCTGCTCACCGTCGGCGGCCTCTTCCTCATGGGCTTTGGCTGTCGGGGCATCGCGGCGCCCGTCAGCTCCCATGCTGAGGCCCGCGCCGAACTCGAGGCGCGCTGGCAGGCGAACGCCGCGCAGATCGCACAGCAAAACGAACGCGCCGCAGCAGAAGAAGCCGCCGCGCGGCAAAGAGCCGCCGACGAGCGCAGCGCGCGCATCGCGCAGGTGCGGCTCGACGACGTCGCCTGCATCGGCGACTCCGTCATGCTGTCCGCCGCCGGCGACTTGCAGCGCGCGCTCCCGGGCTGCGCCGTCGACGCCGAAGTGTCCCGCTATGTGGGCGGCGGCCTCGAGGCCGCGCAGGCACTCGCCGCACAGGGCCGGCTCGGCCGCCTCGTCGTCGTCTCCCTCGGCACGAACGGCCCCATCGCGGGATCGGACCGCTACGAAGTCCAGACCAAAGCCCTGCTGGACTACCTCGGGACGAACCGCCAAATCTTTTGGGTCAACGTCTACTGCCCCCATCTGAAATGGCAGGAGACCAACAACGCCTACATCGCGCAGCTCGCCGCCGCGCATCCGAATGTGACCGTCGTCGACTGGTACGGCCTCATCTCGCAGCATCCGGAGTGGCTGACGGGCGACGGCGTCCACCCGAGCCGCGCGGGCGCCGCGCAGTACGCGCAGCTCATCCGGGACAAAATGGCCGAGACACTCGCCGCCGCACCGTGAGCGCCGCGCGGCGGATGCCCCTTGCCAAAGCTACCTCTGCCCCTTCCCGCGTCGAAGAAGACGGCGCGTCCGGATCGCAGCATGCGACATTTGCACCGGAGGACCTGGACATGCGGCCGACGTACGAAAGAGATTCGTGCGTCGGCCGTTTTATATTGCCGTGCCGTGCGGCGCTCCGAGCCCCCGGACAACGCCCGTGCAGCACATAGAAAATAGACCTATAGTACTATATTGAAAAAATATTCCACGAAAAGAAAACCTCCGGCGAACCCGCGGAGCCGCATTCTACCGTCGAGGTTTTCCAAATGAGGTGCATCCGGAGGCGGTCGCTATGGTCAAATTGGGCAAAAAACCGCAAAAAAATGGGTGCAGAGGCTTGCAAAAGCGGTGAAGACTGCGTATAATAACCACATCGGATGAAAACCTCCGGCAAACCCTCTGAGCCGCATTCTACCGTCGAGGTTTTCCAAAAGTCCGATTTCCGGCCTGTATCCGCGCGGCTCCGCGGATACGCTGTTGCAACTGGCCCATACCGCTTGCGGTATTGAAACGAGTGTGGTTAACCAGAGATGGTGTACACGCTGTTGCAACTGGCCCATACCGCTTGCGGTATTGAAACCTGTCGTAGACCATTTCAAGTTCGAGAGATGTCGTTGCAACTGGCCCATACCGCTTGCGGTATTGAAACTCCTTCACCTCGTCAAGATGACGCATTGCTGCGGTTGCAACTGGCCCATACCGCTTGCGGTATTGAAACGGAGATGCAAGTGGCATAAGATATAAAAAATACCGGTTGCAACTGGCCCATACCGCTTGCGGTATTGAAACACAGAAATCTCAGCCGTCGCAAGAGTTTCGTAAGTTGCAACTGGCTCATACCGCTTGCGGTATTGAAACTCTTTAGGAAACGCTGATAAAACACGGATAACAAGGCTTGCGTTATCCACAGGCATCAGTTCTACAGTTTCCCATGCAAAAAGTGGAAAAGCATGCCCATATCTCTTTCTTTCCTTCCCCGAACCTCCCGTTTGAACGGGATTTTCGAGAAAAAGGGCACACTTATCCCGTTGTCATGCAAAACTCTCTCTGCCTTCCCGCCCGCAGACACATAACGAGATTCGCCGACGCAAAGAGCAGATAGTATTGCAGAAGGTTCTTCCTGAGTCCGCGATACCTTGTCTTACCCGCATGAAACAGACGCTTCACAATGAGAAAAGGATGCTCCACCTTGCTGCGAACCGAGGCTTTCGCATGCTCGATCTGCCTGTCCCAATTCGTCCCTTTGTATTCTTTCGTCATGCGGTTCTGCGAGGGTCTTTGGGCAATGCGGTAGTCCACGTCTGAAAGCTCGGACCTCTCTCGGATTTCCGTGCGTTTTTCCACACCGA
>CAUQAR010000100.1:0-6364 GCA_963515775.1 uncultured Selenomonas sp.
GCACAAAGGCATTCATGGAGCAGCTCGCGAAGGCGAAGGAGGAGAGCGGCGGCGCACCGGATAAGGATCTCATCGGTCAGTTCGGCGTCGGCTTCTACTCCGCGTTCATGGTCGCGGAACGCGTGACCATCGTCACTAAGAGGGCCGGTGAGACGCAGGCGACGCGCTGGGAATCGACGGGCGACGGCAGCTACACGATCGAGGACGCGGAGAAGGAATCGCGCGGCACAACGGTCACGATCCGGCTCGCCAAGGAGTTCACAGAGGGCGAGACAGACTACACGGACACCTATACGCTCGAGCGCCTCGTCAAGAAATACTCCGACTATGTGCGCTATCCGATCAAGATGAACGTCACGACGGAGGAGCTTCCGCGCGACGACGAGGGGAAAATCATCGAGGGCGCGGAGAAGATCAAAAAGACGGAGCTGCGCACACTGAACTCGATGCAGCCGCTCTGGACGCGCGCGAAATCGGAGATCAAGGAAGAGGAGTACGGTGACTTCTTCAAGAACCAGTTCCACGAGTGGGAAGCGCCGATGGAGGTCTTTCACACAAAGGCCGAGGGCACGGTCGAGTACACGGCGCTGCTCGAGATCCCCGCGCGCGCCCCGTTCAACCTCTATCAGTCGGACTACGAGCCGGGGATTCAGCTCTACTCGCGCCATGTGTTCATCATGGACAAATGCAAGGACCTCCTGCCGGACTATCTGCGCTTCATGAAGGGGCTCGTGGATTCCCCCGATCTCTCGCTCAACATCTCGCGCGAACTCCTCCAGCAGAGCCGCGAGCTGAAGACCATCGGGCGCGCGCTTGAGAAGAACATCTTAAAGACGCTCGGCAAGAAGCTCGAAAAGGACCGCGAGGGCTACGAGAAGTTCTGGAACGAATACGGCCGATCGCTCAAGATCGGCATCTACAACAGCATGTATTCCGGCCGCGATACGGTGGACAAGCTGAAGGACCTCATCCTCTTCACGAGCTCACAGGAGGGGAAACTCGTCTCGCTGAAGGAATACGCCGCGCGCATGCCGGAGAGCCAAAAGAGCATCTTCTACGCGACGGCGAAGGACAAGGCGACGATCGAGCAGCTCCCGCAGATGGAGCAGCTGCGCGAGCGCGGGCTCGAGGTGCTCTTCCTGCTCGATCCCGTGGATGAGTTCGCGATCGAAACCGTGCACGAGTACGAGGGCAAGCCGTTCCACTCGATCAGCCGCGGGGATCTTGACCTCGGCGACGCGGAGAGCGAGGAGGCGAAGAAAGAGACCGAGGAGATCGCCAAGACGAACGACGATCTCATCAAGGACGTGAAGGAAGTCCTCGGGGATCGGATCGCCGAGGTCAAGATCTCGCAGCGCCTGCGCGCGAGCGCCGTCTGTCTCGTGGCGGACGAGGCGGGGCCGTCGCTCTCGATGGAGCAGACCTTCGCCGAGATGAACAATCCGATGTTCAAGGCGCGCCGCATCCTCGAGATCAACCCGCATCACGATCTCTTTGAAAAGCTGAAGAGTGTGCACGCCGCTGGAAAGGACAGCGAGGCGTTCAAGGACTACTGCGACCTCCTCTATACGCAGGCGCTGCTGATCGAGGGCATCCTGCCGGAGAATCCCGTCGCCTTTGCGCAGAAACTCGCCAAGCTGATGGCGAAATAAGGAGGCGTGTGTGGACATCGAGCTTTTCTCGTCGCAGTTTTTTGTGGCGCTCTTTTCGATCGTCGTCCTTGACCTCGTGCTCGCGGGCGACAACGCCGTCGTCATTGCGATGGCGTCGAACCGCCTGCCCGCAGCGCTCAGAAAGCGCGCGATCTACGTCGGCACCGCGGGTGCGGTCGTCGTCCGCCTCATCATGACGTTCTTTGCCGTGGAGATGCTCAGCGTGCCGTATTTGCAGGCGATCGGGGGGCTCGTACTCCTGCCGATCGCGGTGCGGCTCCTGCGCCCCACGCAGAAGGAGGCGCATGTAAAGGCCGCCGATACCTTTGCGGGCGCGGTCAAGACGATCGTTGTCGCCGACGCCGCCATGGGACTTGACAACGTGCTCGCCATCGCGGGCGCCTCGCAGGGACATTTCCTGCTGGTCGTGATCGGTCTCGTGATCAGCATTCCCATCGTCGTCGGCGGCAGTCAGCTCATCGCGCGGCTGATGGACCGGTATCCCGTGTTCATCGTCGTCGGCGCCGCGATCCTCGGCTGGACGGCCGGCACGATGATCGTGCATGACCGTAGCATCGGCGCGGTCATTGCGTCGGCCCTGCCGCACGCATCCATCCTCCTGCCCGCCGCGCTGGCAGTGATCGTCTGCGGCATCGGCGGCTGGAAGAGGCGGAGCGCCTGATATGGTCGGCCTTGTGATTGTGACACACAGCCCCGCGCTCGCCAAGGGCGTGGCCGAGACCTGCCGCATGATGGCAAAGGACGCGCGCATCGCGACGGCGGGCGGCATGGAGAGCGGTGGCTTCGGGACGAGTTACGCGCGGATCCTGCGCGCGATCGATGCCGTGTACGGCGAGGACGGCGTGGCCATCCTCATGGATGCGGGCAGCTCCATCCTCACCGTAGAGACGATCGTGGAGGAAAAGCAGGACGCGCTGCTGCGCATGGTCGACTGCCCCGTCGTCGAAGGGAGCCTCGTCGCGGCCGTCGCGGCCGTCTGCGGTGCGACGCTCGACGAGGTCGTCCGGCGCGCGGAGGAGACGCGCCGCGCCTCGAAGATTGGTGATTGACAGCGCAAATGCAGAGTGTTACAATACCTTTAGCGATGCTCTTTGAGGCGGGGTGCAAATCCCCACCGGCGGTACAGCCCGCAAGCCTGCGACGGGAACGATCTTCCCGCGCGGCACGATTCGGTGAGATTCCGAAGCCGACGGTGAAGGAGGCGACTCTCCGCAGTCCGGATGAGAAAAGGCGCGTCTTTATGGACGATTTGTGTGCCGCCGAGAGAGATTCTCGGCGGTATTTTTATTTGGGTGGATGACGATGGACGAACAGCGATCCCTTGACGAATCCTATATGAGAGAGGCCCTGCGCCTCGCCGCAAACGCGCGCGGGCGCACGTCGCCGAACCCCATGGTCGGGGCGGTGATCGTGCGCGGCGGCGTGATCGTCGGGAGCGGGTGGCACCGCGCGGCGGGGGAACCGCACGCGGAGATTCATGCGCTCCGCATGGCGGGGGCGCTCGCGCACGGCGCGACGCTCTATGTGACGCTCGAGCCGTGCTCGCATCACGGACGTACGGGCCCTTGTGCGGAGGCGGTGATCGCGGCGGGCATCGCGCGCGTCGTGACCGCGCTCAGCGATCCGAACCCCGCCGTCGCGGGCGGCGGCATCGAACGTCTCCGGGCGGCGGGCATTGCGGTCGTGACGGGCGTCTGCGCGGAGGAGGCGCGGCGGCAGAACGAAGTGTTCCTCAAGTGGGTGGTGACGAAGCGTCCCTTCGTGACGCTCAAGACCGCGATGACGCTCGACGGCAAGACGGCGAGCAGGACGGGGGCTTCGCAGTGGATCACGGGGGCGGCGGCGCGCGCGCGCGTCCATGAATGGCGTGACGAGCACGACGCGATCCTCGTCGGCATCGGCACGGTGCTGGCGGATGATCCGCGCCTCACTGTGCGGCGGACGGACCGCGCGGGGAAAAATCCCGTGCGCGTCGTACTCGACAGCATGGCGCGGACGCCCCACGATGCGAAGCTCCTCACGGACGGCGCGGCGCGCACGATCATCGCCGTGACGGAGCGCGCCGACCCCAAGCGCACACTGCTCCTGCGCGCCTGCGGCGCGGAGGTCGTGACCTGCGGCGAAGATGCCGTCGATCTGCCGCAGCTGCTGGGCATTCTCGGCGCGCAGGAGCTGACCTCCGTCTTGGTCGAGGGCGGGGGCGCGGTGCATTGGTCGTTCCTCTCTGCGGGACTGGCGGATAAGATGCGCGTCTTTATCGCGCCGCTGCTCATGGGCGGGACGGACGCCCCGACTGCGGTCGGCGGCATGGGAGTCGACAGCCCGCAGGCAGCGCTCCGGCTGAGGGATATGACAGTGGAGCAGATCGGCGCGGATATTCTCGTCACGGGCTATCCGAGGCGGGGGGAGTGAGCGGCATGTTTACGGGACTTATCGAGGAGGTCGGCGTGTTCGAGACCCTTTCGGGCGGTGAGATCACCGTCGGCGCGCACCGCGTCGTCTCGGATGCGCACATCGGCGACAGCATCGCCGTGAACGGCATCTGCCTGACGGTCACGCATTTTGACGCGCGGGGCTTTCGCGCCGACGTCATGCCCGAGACCGTGCGGCGCACGTCGCTCGCGGGTCTCACGCGCGGCGCGCCGCTCAACCTCGAGCGGGCGCTTCTGCCGACGACGCGCATGGGCGGGCATTTCGTCAGCGGCCACATCGACGGCGTGGGGCGGATCGTGCGCATCCGAGAGGAAGGAAACGCGATCCTCATGACCGTCGCGGCGGATGCGGAGATACTGCGCGGCATCGTACCGAAAGGCTCCGTTGCCCTCGACGGCATCAGCCTCACGGTCGCCGCTGTCGGCGCGGCGGAGTTCACGGTCAGCCTCATCCCGCACACGCGCACGGTGACGAACCTCGGTGCGAAGCGCACGGGCAGCGCCATCAACATTGAGATGGATATTTTAGGAAAATACGCGCTGAAGCTGCTCGGCGGGGCGCAATCCGCACAGCAGAGCGACGTGACGCGGGACTTTTTGCTGCGGAATGGATTTTAGGAGAGATACGATGGATTTTGCAACGATTGAACAGGCGATCGAGGACATCAAAAACGGGAAGATGCTCGTCGTCGTGGACGATGAGGACCGCGAGAACGAAGGCGACATCATCGTCGCCGCGGAAAAGCTCACGCCGGCGCATATGAATTTCATGGCGACGTACGCGAAGGGGCTGATCTGCACGCCGATCATCGGCAGCCGCCTCGACGAACTCCAGATTGGGCAGATGGTGGAGAACAACACGGACAACCACGAGACGGCGTTCACCGTCTCCGTCGACGCCTACGACACAACGACCGGCATCTCCGCGTTCGAGCGCTGCCGCACGGTGCGGCTCCTCATCGATCCCGCGGCAAAGCCCGCGCAGTTTCGCCGCCCGGGACATGTCTTCCCGCTGCGCACCGTCGAGGGCGGGGTGCTGCGCCGCGCGGGCCACACCGAGGCGACGACCGATCTCGCGCGACTCGCAGGCCTTTATCCCGCGGGACTCTGCTGCGAGATCATGGCGGACGACGGACATATGATGCGCACGCCGCAGCTCAAGGAGTTCGCGCAAAAACACGGCCTGCACATCATCACGATCAAGTCCCTCATCGAATACCGCACGCGTACGGAGAACTTCGTGCATCAAGTCGCGGACGTCGATTTCCCGAGCAAATACGGTCATTTTCGCCTCGCCTCCTACGAGAACAGCCTGAACGGACGCTGCGATCTCGCCGTCGTCAAGGGTGATGTGCGCGGCAAGGAGAACGTGCTCGTGCGCGTCCACTCCGAGTGCCTCACGGGCGACGCGCTCGGCTCCATGCGCTGCGACTGCGGCGATCAGCTCGGCACGGCGCTCCGCACGATCGAAGCGGAGGGGGAAGGAGTCGTTCTCTACCTGCGGCAGGAGGGACGCGGCATCGGCCTTGCGAACAAGATGCGCGCGTACGCATTGCAGGATCAGGGGCGCGACACCGTCGAGGCGAACGTCGAGCTCGGCTTTGCCCCCGATCTGCGCGACTACGGCATCGGCGCGCAGATTCTCGCGGATCTCGGCCTCACGACCATCCGCCTCCTCACGAACAACCCCGCGAAGCGCGCGGGGCTTGAAGGCTACGGGCTGACGATCGTCGAGCGCGTGCCGATCGTCATGCACGCGAACGACTACGACCGCCGCTATATGACGGTAAAAAAGGAGAAGATGGGCCACCTGCTGACCGATGAAGAACTGGGAGGAAATTCACATGGCAAATAAGATCGAAGGATACATCAGCGGCAAAGGGCTGAAGTTCGGCATCGTCGCCGCGCGCTTCAACGACTTTATCACGGGCAGGCTCCTCGACGGCGCGCTCGACGCGCTGCGCCGGCACGAGACGGCCGACGGCGACATCGACGTCGCGTGGGTGCCGGGTGCGTTCGAGATTCCGCTTGCGGCGCAGAAGATGGCCGAGAGCGGCCGCTACGACGCCGTGATCTGCCTCGGCGCCGTGATCCGCGGATCGACGAGCCACTACGACTATGTGTGCAGCGAAGTCTCGAAGGGCGTCGCGCAGATTTCGCTGAGGAGCGGCGTGCCGACGATCTTCGGCGTCCTCACGACCGAGAACATCGAGCAGGCGATCGAGCGCGCGGGCACGAAGGCCGGGAACAAGGGCGCCG
>CAUQAR010000101.1:0-6346 GCA_963515775.1 uncultured Selenomonas sp.
GCTCCAACGCATGCTCGTGATCGATAAGACGCTGCGCGGCGGGCAGGCGGTGGAGACAGAAGGCTCCGTGATCGTCTTCGGCAACGTCAACCCCGGCGCGCAGATCACGGCCGGCGGCAGCGTCGATATCCGCGGCACCTGCCGCGGCGTTGTGCATGCGGGCGCTGCGGGGGACTCGACGGCGTTCATCATTGCGGATCATCTGATGCCGACGCAGATTCGCATTGCGAACTATGTGGCGCGTTCTCCGGATGAGCCGGAGGAGTCCGGCAAGGCGGAGCGTGCCTATGTGAAGGACGGACAGATTGTCATTGAGCCAATAGAGAGGTAGGTTAGCATATGAGTGAGATCTATGTGGTGACATCGGGAAAAGGAGGCGTCGGTAAGACGACGACGACGGCAAACATCGGCGTCGGCTTTGCCATGCGCGGCAAGAGCGTGGTCCTCATCGACACCGATACGGGGCTGCGCAACCTCGATTTGCTGCTCGGCCTTGAGAATCGCATTATGTACGATCTGGTCGACGTGACATCGGGACGTGTGCCGTACAAGAAGGCTCTCGTGCGCCATAAGAAATATGATTCACTCTTTCTTCTGCCGACCTCTCAGGTCAAGGACAAGAGCGCGGTGAATCCGGACGAGCTCGCGGCGCTCTGCGAGGAGCTGCGCCGCGCATACGACGTCATCATCATCGACTGTCCCGCGGGCATCGAGCAAGGCTTCAAGACGGCGATTGCGGCGGCCGATACGGCAATCGTGGTGACGATGCCAGAGATCTCGGCCGTGCGCGATGCGGATAAGATCATCGGCGAGCTCGGCCGCGCGGACAAGGAGGACATTCGCCTCATCGTGAACCGTATCCGGCCGAAGATGGTGGAAAGGGGCGATATGCTCGATATGACGGATATCGACGAGATTCTCTCCGTCGGGTGCATCGGTCAGATTCCGGACGACGAGACGGTCGTTACGAGCACAAACCGCGGCGAACCGTGCGTGACGATGAAGGATTCGCCCGCAGGACAGGCGTATCTCGATGTCGTGGGGCGTCTCTGCGGCGAGGAGATTCCGTTCCGCGCGATCGAGAAGGAAAGTCTCTGGGAGACGATCAAGGGCAAAATTTTTGGAAGTAAGTAAGGAGGGGTTGGCGTGATTGATGCACTCAAGAGACTGCTCGGCAGGAAAGAAAGCTCCGGCTCCGTTGCGCGCCGCCGCCTTCAGCTCGTCATCATCAACGATCGGGCCAATGTTTCGCCGGAGATCATGGACAATATGCGTGCTGAGATCATTCAGGTGATCTCGAAGTACATGTATATCGACACGAGGGAGATGGAGTTCGCGCTCGAAAACGAGAACGATACGATGGCGCTCGTGGTCAATATCCCCGTGGTCAGCGTGCAGCACGGCGGCAGCGGAACTGCCGGACACAGGCGATGATCCTCTCAAAACGGCTGCTGCGCCGCACGGATATCACACTGATCATCGCGGCGGCGGCCATCGTCGTGATGAGTCTCGTGATCATCGGCAGCGCGACGCATGTCAACGCGCCGAGCGACGAACGGTATTGGTTCGTGCAGCGGCAGGGGATTTCGATTGTGGTGGACATCGCCATTGCGGTATTCCTGATGAATTTCGACTATAAGATGTTGCAGCCATACGGCAATCGTTTTTATGTTTTCAATCTCGTGCTGCTCATCCTCGTCATGCTGGTCGGTCAGACGGCGCTCGGCGCCCAGCGGTGGATCGCGCTCGGCCCGATCAGCATTCAGCCGTCGGAGTTCTCGAAGCTCATCATGATCGTCGCGCTTGCGGCGATGCTCGAAAAGCGCGTGGGCAAACTGAACACGCTCGGCGATCTGCTCCCCGTCGCCGCCTATGTCGGCGTGCCGTTTCTGCTCGTCCTGAAGCAGCCGGACCTCGGCACGTCGCTCGTTTTCGTGGCGATCTTTCTCGGCATGGTATTCGCCGCGGGCATCCGACTGCGGATGCTGATCGGACTCTTTCTCGCGGGACTGGCCGCGATGCCCGTCGTCTGGCATTTTCTGAAGGATTATCAGAAAATGCGCATCATGGTCTTTATGGATCCGAATGTGGATCCCCTCGGCGCAGGCTACCATATCATCCAGTCGAAGATCGCCATCGGCTCGGGCATGCTGTTCGGCAAGGGGCTCTTCGGCGGGACGCAGAGTCAGCTGAACTTCCTGCCGGAAAACCATACGGACTTCATCTTCTCCGTGGTGGGCGAGGAGCTCGGCTTCGTCGGCTGCGCTGTGCTGCTCCTGCTCTATCTCGTCGTCTTGTGGCGCGGCATCCGGATCGCGCAGGACGCGAGCGATATGTTCGGCCGCCTGCTGGCCGTCGGGATCACGTCGATGATCGCCTTCCATGTGCTCGTCAACGTCGGCATGACGATGGGCATTATGCCCGTGACGGGCATCCCGCTGCCGCTCATGAGCTACGGGGTCAGCTCGCTCACGACGAACATCATGGCGATCGCGATCCTGCTGAATATTCAACTGCGGCGGCAAAAGCTGCTTTTTTAGAGGAACGAGAGTATCTGTGGGGCTGCTTGCCTGCGCGCGGCAGTCTCTTTTATTTTAACATCATTTGGAGGAATGGGAACCGATGGTGCAGCTTGATCACAGCATCTTGCAGTCTGTGTTAAAACCCGCACGATATACCGGCGGCGAATGGAATGCCGTCCGCAAGGACTGGGATTCCGTGCGCTGCCGCTTTGCGCTGGCGCTGCCCGACGTCTATGAGGTCGGCATGAGCAACCTCGGCCTTGCCATCCTCTATGAGATTTTGAACCGCCGCGCGGACATCCTTGCCGAGCGCGTCTATGCGCCGTGGGTGGATATGGAGGCGCGGATGCGGGCGCGGGGGATCCCACTCTTTGCGCTCGAGTCGCGGCGGGAGATCAAGGAATTTGACTTCCTCGGCTTCTCGCTCCAGTACGAGATGATCTATTCCAACGTGCTGAATATGCTCGATCTTGCGGGCATTCCGATCTATGCGCGCGACCGCGGGACGGATGTCCCGTTCGTCGTTGGCGGCGGACCCTGCGTCTACAATGTAGAACCGGTGGCGGACTTCTTCGATTTCTTTGTCATCGGCGAAGCGGAGGAAGTCATCCTCGAACTGGCCGACGCGTTCATCGCGTGGGCCGGGGCGGGCCGACCGGACGGCCGCCGCGGCTTTCTCACGCGCCTGCTTGCGATCGACGGCATCTATGTGCCGTCCTTCTACGAGCCGGCCTATGACGCGGCCGGGCATTTCCGTGCGCTGCGTCCGCTGCATCCCGCCGCGCGTCCGGTCATCTACAAGCGCGTCGTCCGGGATATGGATGCGGTCATGTCCGTAGAGCATCCGATCGTCCCCTATATGGACATCGTACACAACCGTCTTATGCTCGAACTCTTTCGCGGCTGCTCGCGCGGCTGCCGGTTCTGTCAGGCGGGCATCGCCTACCGCCCCGCGCGCGAGCGGACGGAGGCGCGGCTGCGCCGTATGGCGCACGGCCTTGTGGCGGCGACGGGCTACGATGAGATGAGCCTCACGTCGCTCTCCTCGGCGGACTACTCCTGCCTCGGACGGCTCGTGGACGATCTCATGGAGGACTACCGCGATGAGAAGATCAGCTTCTCCCTGCCGTCGCTGCGCATCGACAGCTTTTCGATTGATCTCGCGCATAGGATGCAGCAGGTGCGCAAGTCCGGTCTCACCTTTGCGCCCGAGGCGGGCACGCAGCGCCTGCGCGATGTGATCAACAAGGGCGTGACGGAGGAAAATCTGCTCGCGGCGTGCGGCGCGGCGTTTCGGCACGGCTGGAAACAGGTGAAGCTCTACTTCATGATGGGCCTGCCGACCGAGACGGACGAGGATATCGTCGGCATCGCGCACCTCGCCAAGAAGGTCGTCGACCTCTATACAGAGATACGCGGCAGGCGCGGCGTCAAGGTGACGGTCTCCGTCTCCTGTTTCGTGCCGAAGCCCTATACGCCGTTCCAGTGGTTCGGACAGCTCTCCATCGAAGAATTCCGGCGGCGGCAGCAGCTGCTCAAGGCGCATATCACGGACCGCGCCATCTCGTTCCACTACCACGACGCGCGGCTCTCCGTGATCGAGGGAGTCTTCGCGCGCGGCGACCGCCGTCTCTGCGCGGCGCTCTACGAGGCGTGGAGGAACGGCGCGAAATTCGACGGCTGGTCCGATCTCTTTGACGATGCGCGGTATTTCGCGGCATTCGAGACATGCGGTATCGACTGGGCCTATTTCAGCCGGCGCACGCGTACGATCGGGGAACCGCTGCCGTGGGCGCATACGTCCCCCGGCGTGCTCGATCGATTCCTGCGACAGGAGTGGCAGAAGGCGCTTGCCGCCGCGCTTACGCCGGACTGTCGCCGGACGCACTGCATGGGCTGCGGCATCTGTCCGACGCTCGGCGTCGATGTGATCGATTACGAAGCGGCTGAGCGGCGCGCTGCGCAGGGCCCTGCGGAACCCGCCGCACGGAACGTGCCGCCGTCGGCCGAAACGGACGTGAAAAAATCCCCGGCAGAGCGTTCCGTAACGGTCTACCGGGGGCTGATCACGAAAGGGGAGCAACTGCGCTATGTGTCCCATCTCGACTATGCAAATCTCTTCGTGCGGGCATGCAAGCGCGCGCATCTGCCGATGGCGTATTCGGAAGGGTTCAACCCGCATATGAAGGTCGCGTTCGCCTCCGCTCTTTCGCTCGGTGCGGCCAGCGACGCCGAGTATGTGGATTTCGAGATGACGGAGGCGCTTCCTCCCGCCGCCGTGATGGAGCGGCTGCGCCGCCATCTGCCGGCGGGGGCCGAGATCGTGCGCCTGCGGCTGCTCGCGGGCAAGCACAAGGCGCTCATGGCGGAGGTCGACGAGGCGCGCTACCGCATCGCCGTCGCCTATACGGGCGACACGGCAGCCGTGCAGGACAGCGTGCGCCGCTACAACGCGGCCGAGACCGCCGTATGGCAGCGCGTGACGCCGAAAAAGAACCGCGCCATCGAAACGAAGGCGTATCTGAAGACGCCCGTCACTTTTGCGCGGGAAGGGGATCGGCTGACCTTTTGGATGAACCTTGTCGTAACCCCAACGGGCAGCGTGAAGCCCGTCGAAATCCTCGGCCTCATGGTGCGGGATTTCGATTTGCCCGTTGATCCGAACGAGGCCTATGTGACGCGGATCGGGCTTTTCGCCGCAGGCGAGGCGCTCATCGACCGCTAGGAGCCTTGCCGCGGGCGCAGGATGAGCGGCTGAATCTTCGCGTCCTCCGCCGTCCGCGCATCGATGTAGCGCTGCGCCTCCATCGCGTCAAGCACGATCGCTTGGCGCTTTTTTGCTGCGATGAAATCGACAAAGGGGGAGCGCTCGGACGGCGCGTTCGGAATCCCCGCGAGCATGGACGCCTCGGGTAGATCGAGCGTCGCGGGAGCTTTCCCGTAGTAGCCCTCGGATGCCGCCTGCACGCCGTAGAATCCGGCGCCGTAGTAGACGACGTTCAGATACATCTCGAGAATCTCGTCCTTGGAGTAGGCGATCTCGATATCGAGCGCAAGCAGCAGCTCCTCCGCCTTGCGCGTGAAGGACTGTTCGTTGGCGAGGAAAAGATTCTTGACGAGCTGCTGCGTGATCGTGCTCGCGCCCTCCTCGATCCGTCCGTACTGGATGTTGACGAGCGTCGCGCGCGCCATGCCCGTGAGGTCAAAGCCCATGTGATCGTAGAAGCGCCGATCCTCGACCGCGACGATCGCATGCTGCAAATCGGGGGAGATGCGGCTGAGGGGCACGTACTCCATGCCGTTCATGCGCGCATCGACGGCGCGGCGGATAAAGAGGACGCGCGTCGCCCGCTCCGCCGCGTCAGGCGCACGCATATCATGCAGCCGGTTCGCCGGCTGCATGCGCGCTGCGTCGGGGAGCAGCATGCCGATGCCCTGCCATGTGTGCGGGAAGAACAGAAAGGTTCCCGCAGATAAGAGCAAAGCGATCAGCGCAAGGCCCGCACAGAGACGTCCTATCCGCCGCAGCGCGTTTGCCCTTTCCGTCTTTGTGCCGCGCTTCTTCGGGCGCCGCGCACCCGCAGCCTTGCGCCGCCGCCGCTTCACCGGCGGCGTTTCGTTTTGGTCTTGTGTCATTATGAATGCTCCTTCATGTCCGCGGCTTTTTTTAGCTGCATTTGCCGGACCTCTCCGATATCAGATCACATTGTACCGCATCACACATGAAAGAAAAAGAAAAATTTTTATTTGCATATTCAAAGGTAAAATCCTCAAACTTCGCACATCAAAAACGTTCCACAGACCTTGAAAACACTGACTTTATG
>CAUQAR010000102.1:0-6264 GCA_963515775.1 uncultured Selenomonas sp.
CGATCTGCTGCTGCGTGTCGGCGACGCAGACGGGCAAGGAGATGCAGTTCTTCGGGGCGCGTGCGAATCTGGCGAAATGCCTCCTCTACGCGATCAACGGCGGCATGGACGAAAAGAGCGGCGTGCAGGTCGGTCCCGCCTATCGTCCGATCCGCACCGAATACCTCGAATATGACAATGTGATCATCAAGTACGAGCGCATGATGGACTGGCTCGCACATGTCTATGTCAACGCGCTGAACGCCATCCAGTACATGCACGACAAGTACTACTACGAGGCCGCAGAGATGGCGCTCATCGATACGGATGTGCGGCGTACGTTCGCGACTGGCATTGCGGGATTCTCCCACGTCGTCGATTCGCTCTCGGCGATCAAGTATGCGAAGGTGAAGCCGATCTACAACGACCGCATCGTCGTGGACTACGAGGTCGAGGGCGACTTCCCGCGCTACGGCAACGACGACGACCGCGCGGATGAGATCGCGAAGTGGGTGCTGAAGACCTTCCTCTCGAAGATCAAATCACGCCATACCTACCGCCACTCGGAACCGACGACGTCCATTCTCACGATCACGTCGAACGTCGTCTACGGCAAGTACACGGGCGCGATGCCGGACGGCCGCAAGGCTTGGACGCCGCTCGCACCGGGGGCGAATCCGAGCTACGGCGCGGAGTGCTGCGGGCTCCTCGCATCGCTCAACTCTGTGGCGAAACTCCCGTATCACTGGGCGCTCGACGGCATCTCGAACACGCAGAGCATGAACCCCTCCGCCCTCGGACATAACGAGGATGAGCGCGTGACGAATCTCGTCAGCGCGATGGACGGCTACTTCGACCAAGGTGCGCACCACCTCAACGTCAACGTCTTTGGGCGCGAAATCCTCGAGGACATTATGAAGAACCCGGACGATCCCGCCTATGCGAACTTCACCATTCGCGTCTCGGGCTATGCGGTCAAGTTCATCAGTCTGACGCGCGAGCAGCAGCTGGACGTCATCGCCCGCACCTTCCATGACCGGATGTAAGGGCAGGATCAACGCAACGGAGAGTTTCGGCTCGGTCGACGGGCCGGGCATCCGCTTCATCATCTTTGTCCAGGGCTGCCGCTATCGCTGCCGGTACTGCCATAATCCCGAGACGTGGGAGCAGGAGGGCGGCTACGAGGTGACACCGGAGGAGATCTTTCGGCAGGCGCTGCGGTACCGCCCCTATTGGAAAGCGCACGGCGGCATCACTGTCAGCGGCGGTGAACCGCTGCTCCAACTCGACTTCCTGACAGAACTCTTTCGCCTCGCGAAGGCAAAGGGCGTGAATACCGCCGTCGATACGGCGGGCGAACCGTTCACAGAGGCACAGCCCTTTTTTGGGCAATTTGAAGCGCTCCTGCCGCTCACCGACCTCTTTCTGCTCGATCTCAAGCAGATCGACGATGCGCGGCATCGGGCGCTGACAGGCGTCTCGAACGAGAGCGCGCTCGCGCTCGCGCAGTTCCTCTCCGATCGCGGCAAGCGGATGTGGATTCGCCATGTCCTCGTGCCGGGCTATACGACGGACGAGGGGGACCTGCGGCGGCTCGCGGCCTTCATTGCGGGGCTGCGGACCGTGGACCGCGTCGAGGTGCTGCCGTATCATGCGATGGCGGTGCATAAATACGAGGAGCTGCGTCTGCCGTATCGATTGGACGGCGTGGCGTCCCCGGATGCCGCGACGGTCGCGCGTGCGGAGGAGATCCTCGGCGTCGCGGACTATACGGGCTATATGCAACAATAAAAAGAGTGTGTTGGCGTACAAAATATCGTATGTCAACACGCTCTTTTTATACAATGACGGCGCTATTTGGAAGCTGTGAGCAAAGCAAGTATGAACGAAGTGATGCGGCAGCTTGGATGCGTAGCAAGACATCCGATGAAATAACGAAGCCGGGCGCCACGATCCCGCGTCATGCCTTGCAGAGCCGTATCACCGCATCCTCGAGCAGTTCATCGCCCGCCTGCCCCGTTTTCATGAGATAATCTGCGTCCGCAAGCGCAAGCATGACATCCTCGAGAGTCTCCTCCCGGAAACGCTGCGCACTGCGCCCGAGTTTTTCCCCGATGAAGGGATTCAGCTTCATGGCGGCGCCCAGCCCCCGCGGCGGTGTTCCCTGCGCGAGGAGACGTTTTGCCTGCCATAGCTGCCGCACATGGCGGACGAGGAGGGCGAGCAGGACGGTGAAGTGGATGCCGTCCGCCCGGCAGCGGGAGAGGAGCATAAGTGCACGCGGACAGTCGCGCGCGCTGACGGCGTCCATGAGCGCAAAGACGGAGACCTCGGGCATCTCGGAGAACGCGGCGCGCAGGTCGTCCTCGGTAAATGTCTTCTCATCTGTATAAAGCGCAAGTTTTTCAAGCTGGCGGTCGAGGAACTCGAGCGAGATCGTCTGCATCATACCGGTGATGTTGAGGAAGAATGCGCGCGCCTTTGGGTGCATCGCGCATCCCATTTCGCGCAGCCGTCCGTTCAGCCACGTCTCGACCGTCCACGGACGCGCGACCTCGCCTTCCATGACGCGTCCCGCTTTCTCCACTGTCTGATAGAGTTTGCGGCGCTTGTCGGGCTTTGCGTGCAGAGTGAAGACCGCATACGTCGTCGGCGGGAGATTTAAGAGCAGCGGGATCAGCGCGTCCGTCCCCGCACTCTTGGCCGTCGGGGCATCCGCATCATCCACGGCCTTTTTTCCTGCACGGAAAACTGCGGCGTCATGCACGAGGACGACGCTTTTGTCCGTAAAGAACGGAACGGTCTCGAGCGATTCGGCAAGTGCCTCGATCGGCGGCATCTCCTCATAGCGGATGAGCGCATCGGGACGCGCGGCGGGATCGGGGAGCAGGCGGCGGAGGATCGCCTCCTCCGCGCGCGCGATGTAGTACGGTTCCTCGCCCGCGAGCAAAAAGACGTGTGGCAGCGCGCCTTTCGCCAGCGACGCCATAAAGTCCGCGTAGTTCATCGATAGCGCGCCATTTCAGCCCGCACGGTCGTCGGCTCCGTGTGTCCCGAGTAAAGGACGGTATCGGGCGGGAGGCTAAAGACCTGATCTCTGATGCTCTCCCAGAGCGCGCGCGTATCGCCGCCCGGGAAGTCCGTGCGCCCGACGCTTGCAAAGAAGATCGTATCGCCGACGAAGGCGACGCCGTCCTGCGCACTGTAAAAGATGCAGGAATCCGTCGTGTGCCCGGGGGAGTAGCGCACCTCGAGCGTCATCGCGGGATCGGCCGCCAGACGGATCGTCTCCCGGTCCGCAAATGTTTTGACATCCGAGAGCGTCACAGGGGTGCCGCCCCATATGGAGAGATTCCACGACGGATCGGCGCAGTAGCGCGGGCTGTCCTCGGCGGCATAGACGGGGCAGGGAATATGCCGGCGAAACGCATCCACACCACCCATATGGTCGAAGTGGCAGTGCGTTAGGAGCAGCTTTTCGATCGTCCATCCCTTCGCTGCGGCATGCGCGGCCAGCCGGTCGCCCGCCGCGCCGGCGTCGATCAGAAAGCCGTGTCGCGTCGTATCATCAATATAGAAGTAGGAATTGGTCTCGATCATATCGCCGACGGTCATGCACTCAATCATCGTAATCTCCTTTATTTCGTCCATTCGTAAGCGAGGCGCGGCGAATGATCCCGCACATAGATCGTGCCGCATCGGATGAAGCCGTTTTGCGCGAGACAACGCCGCATCGGCGCGTTGTCCGCGTGCGTGTCGGCGCGCAGATGATCGTATCGGGCGCGCGCAAAGGCGAGCATGGCGCGGAAGACGCCGCGTACGGAACCGTCGCTTGCTGCGCGGTGGATCGTGGCGTAGGGAGAGTCGTCCCGCCATGCGCCGCCCTCGATGACGGCATAAGTCGGATCGTCGCCGGGAATGAGGGCAAAGACGGCGCGGATGTGCGCGCCGTCCTCGAGGACATAGCAGACGTCCGCCGCGATATCCGCGCGCACGGTCTCCGCAGAGGGGTAGCCGTTCGTCCACTGCGCCGTGTTGCCGGAAGCGCGCATAAAGGCGCGCGCCGCCGCGTAGATGCGCAGGATGTCCGGGATGTCCCGCGCTGCTGCCTGTCGTATCGTCATATGTGCTTCCTTTATATCCGTGTGGTTCTATTTTACACGACGATGCGCGATTTGGAAAGATGCGCATGCAAAAACAGGAGACCGGCCGTTTTGCCGATCTCCTCGTTGATCTCTGCTGTTTTAATTGTCCTCCCGCCCTTTTTCTGCGGCGCGGGCAAGGAGGTCTGCGATCTCGCCCGTGTGCTCCAACGGGATCCAGATGCCGTTCTTGGGCTTCCACATATCGTCCCGCTTCTTTCGATAAAAGCGCGTCAGCGCGGTGTAGCGCTTTCCCCTTGCACGGATGATCGAGATGCGCACTGCCTGTGTCGCGGATACCTCGGTCATGCCGATTTCAACGGTCGCGTCGATGTTCAGCGCGGCCTTTTTCGTGGCCTTCAGCTTCTCCGCCCGCGTGGTGTTCGCTGCCATTTCCATTCCCCCAAACATATGATGAGCTTCCTGCTGTTTTGATCATATCATTTTTTTGCAAATATGCAATCTTTTTCTAACGAAACGGAAATTTCCGTTAAAAATCCCCATACGCATTCGGGTATGACAGCATGCGTGTGGGGAATGTGTTATGTTTCGTCCGCATACAGGAGGACCGTCGTTCCGGCCGCGCGGGTCGCAGCGAGGTCGATGACGCGCTGGTTGCGCGAGCCGCGGAAATGGAGCGTGAGATCGCGCAGCTCCTCGCGGTAATCGCCGTCGACGAGCACGTCGAGTTCGTCGAGTAGCGCGTCCACGGCGGGGTCTTTCTGCGCGCGCAGTTCTTCGAGCGTATAGCCTGTATAGCTCCAAACGTCCAGTCCGCGTGCATGCGCGGCACGGGCGAGCGGGAGCAGCGCCCCCGGCTGTAGGAAGGGCTCACCGCCGCTGAGGGTGAGCCCTGTGAGAAGTGGATTGGCGTCGAGTTCGGCGATAATCTCGCCGACCGTGGTCATCCGTCCGCCGACGAGCGGCTGCGTGTCCGGGTTATGGCAACCCGGACAGCGCCGCGGACACCCCTGGGTGAATACGGTCAGCCGGATGCCCTCGCCGTCCACGATGGAGTCGCGCGCGATTCCAGAGATGTGAATCTCAGTGGAGTCCGTGCTTGACACGCTCATGCTCTTCGGCCTGCTTCGCATTATTCCAGCGGTCCGTGGTGCCGACGAGATAGCCTGTGATGCGGCGGACGCGCTCGAACTTCGGTTGGCGCATCTCGTAGCCGAGGGTGACGCGGCCGTCGTCCGTCCCCGTGATGGACAGGCGGTCGAGCTTTTCGTGCGTCTGTCCCTCGATGTAGGCGATGTAATTCTCAACCTCGTGGGCGGTGATGTCCGAGAGGCCGTTTACCGTGACATTGATATCGTTGACGATCATGCTGCATTTCTCCTTTTTCCGCCCTCTTTTCCGGCGGGATTTTATTCTTGGCGGCCTGCCGCCGTTTCGTGCCGATTATACAACATGTAGTGGGGGCTCGTCAATAGGAAATCTATATATAGTTGTTCATGCACAGAGTTATCCACAGGGATTTTTCGTACATCACGGCGATTTTTACCGGAAATGCCGATGAAAAAAGGCGCGGCGGATGCGGCACATGCGGCGAAGTTATCCACAGTTTCCCTAGGGAGAACCTGTGCATTCTGTGGATAAAATAATGTAAATTTAATGGATGCTTTCCTGCTCCTGGATGATCGTACGGATCGGATAGGGCATGTCGATGCCCTCGGCGCGGTAGCGATCGGTGATGGCCTTGATGAATTCGTGCTTGATGATGTACTGATGATCGAAGACGCTGGATTGCAGGACGACGTTGAAGTCGATGGAAGAGTCGCCGAAGTTCGTGAAGCGGACGACGGGGTTCGCATGGACGTCCTCGTCGACGCGCGCGAGTACCTCCCGCGCTGTCTCGATCGTGATGCGCTCCACCTGTGCGAGATCGCTGTCGTACGAGACGCCGATGGGGATGCTGATGTTGATCTGCTTGCTCGGCAGGCTGTAGTTCGTGATGTTCGCGCCCGCGATGGTCTTGTTCGGGATGACGATGGTATTGCTCGCGCCGACGGGGATGATCGTGGTGAACCGCCATGTGATGTCCGTGACGCGTCCCTCCTCGCCGCTGCTGAGCTTGATATAGTCGCCGAGGCGCAGCTGTTTCGATAGGATGAGATGTAGCCCCGCGAAGATGTTGGCG
>CAUQAR010000103.1:0-6220 GCA_963515775.1 uncultured Selenomonas sp.
TCTCGGACACCGTCGCGCGGATCATAGCGCTTGAGAAAAAGGCCGACCCACACATCGGCGTCGACGAACTGCGCGGCGTGGAGGGAACCGCCGCCCAAAACTACTTTGACGCCGTCGGCTGCATCGTGCAAAAACTCGGATGGACATGGTGGGGACGCTCGCGCAGACCGGCCGCAGATGCCGCGAACGCACTCCTCAACTACGGCTACGCCTTTCTCGAGCGCGACGTGCGCGTCGCCGTCGCGGGCGCGGGGCTCGATGCACGCTCCGGATTCCTCCACAGCAACAACGACCGCAAGGACAGCCTCGTCTACGACCTCATGGAAAAATACCGCCCGGGCATCGTCGATCGCCTCATCCTCAAACTCATGCACCTGCGCGTCATCTCCGAGGACCAAATCCCGCTGACCGAAGTGGGCTGTCTCCTTACGGACGAAGCACGGAAAAAGTGGTGCGTGAGCTACGAATCGTTCATGGAGGAAAAGAGCGCGGGCTGCGGAGGAAAATCCAGACGCCAAATCCTGCGGGACGACATTTATGAATTTGCACAAGACCTGCGGGACGATCGGCAGATTGCATCCTAAAACATCCGGCGAAAGAGATCGACACACGCATTCATGCGTCGATCTCTTTTAGAAAGAAAGAATAGCGAATAAGAACGTGTTGAGAGAATATTCCACGAAAAGAAAACCTCCGCCGAACCCCGGAAGCCGCATTCTACCGTCGAGGTTTTCCAAAATGGGCAAAATAGAATGTGGTATCTATGGACCAAACGGGCGAAAAAGGTGAAAAAATGGGCGCAGGGGCTTGCAAAAGAGGCGAGAATTGCATATAATAACCACATCGGACAAAAACCTCCGGCAAACCCTCTGAGCCGCATTCTACCGTCGAGGTTTTCCAAATGCCCGATTTCCGGCCTGTATCCGCGCGGCTCCGCGGGTACGCTGTTGCAACTGGCCCATACCGCTTGCGGTATTGAAACATGGACGGGAGCACGCAACAATATCGCGGCCAAGTTGCAACTGGCCCATACCGCTTGCGGTATTGAAACAGCTTCGAGATGTCAATGTTCTCGTCAGTGCCATGTTGCAACTGGCCCATACCGCTTGCGGTATTGAAACTAGCCTCATCCAACCCGACCCCTTTCAGAGTGGTTGCAACTGGCCTATACCGCTTGCGGTATTGAAACCCGCGATATTGCTCTCAATGAACTGCATTCCCAGCTGTTGCAACTGGCCCATACCGCTTGCGGTATTGAAACAGATCTTCTTCCACTCTTACAGTGCCGTCTGCAAGTTGCAACTGGCCCATACCGCTTGCGGTTTATTTTTTCATAGGGAAGGCGTGACGCTTTATGCGCGCGTTGTAGGGGCACGGCGTCGCCGTGCCCTCTTTCGATGGCTGCGCGCTGAACAAAATGGATGCGGCATCCCAAAACGCCGAACATCTTCCGAACGAAAGATCAGCAGCCCTCGCTTGTAACCGGGCACGGCGGCGTATGCGGTTTCTTCTACGGCACGATGATACCGCTTGCGGTATTGGAACGGGATAGCAAACAAGCCGGAAGTATGATATACTGTTGCGACCGGTTCGTACCGCTGCGGTATTGAAATCTGCTACAAGAAGGTGATTTATGTGTTCTTTGATGCGATTGCAACCTACAATTCTGCTTTTAGAAACGTTTTCTCGACTATTTATGGCGTACAGCCTGATACAGAAGAAGGCTTTTGGATGGCAATGGCAACCCTCTTTATCGGAAACATCCTCATTATTGCAGGCGTCAAGCTGCTGGAGCATGTGCGCAGCATTGAAGATTAAAGCTGCTGCCGGTCCATACCGCTTGCGGCCTTTTTTTCTTTACGCGTAAGGATTGCCGCAATCCGAACGGGGTATGGCATGACGAATAAGGACCGCTGCACGCATACGTTTTAGACGTAAGTGCAACGGTCCTTTGTTATGAAATCTTTGTATGACACGAGGGCATACGCATATGACGACGTATTTTTCGTCGTTTATCGGGATAGCATTGCTAAAAAATCATTTGCCGTAACGATAAAGGGGCTCTTTGGAAAATGCTGTAATACCGTTTCTTTTATCCTCGTCACACAGGGCTAGAAACGCTCGCATGCCGACACTTTTCGGTGCATCGTCGGAAGCCTCTATGCGAATGTTAAAAGTCACTTGTTCCATCATACGACCTCCTTTTCTATCATTATAGCGAAAAAAATCATATGCAATGAAAACACCTCCTTCGGCGCGTATCCGATGGCGGTGTTTTTCGTGTGCGGGATTTGACAATGCCGCCGCATCTTTATATAGTATCCATATGGAAAGAAACGGCGCTGCATTGAAAGGGAAGGATAACGATGGAAAAGCACTTGATGCTGCTCTTTTTGAGCGATGTGAAGATTGATCGGGGGACGGGCGAGGTGAAGCGCACGCGATACGAGGGGCCGGTGGGAGAGACGCAGACGACGAACGAGTCTGCGGTGCGGTACTTTCGGCATCAAGGGATCGCGTTCGATCGGATGTTTGCTCTGGTGTCGCAGAAGGTGCGCACGGAGCGCCTTTGGGGGAGCGCATTCGATGCTCTGCCGGAGCGCGAGAAACCGACGCATCTGTCCTATTTTAAGCAGCGAATTGCGGATGTTTATCCGCAGATCGAGACGCAGGATTTTTTTGTTGACTGTCCATATGATGAGGGGATGCCGGCGCACGCGCTGCTGCCGGCATCGCTCGAGATTGCGCGCACGATCATGGACTATGTGGCGTCGGTGCGCACGCCGGGTGTCAAGGTGTATCTGCATGTCGATTTGACGGGCGGCATGCGGCATACGAATATGATGCTGCTCAGTATCATGCGGCTGCTCGAGTATAATGAAGTAACGACGAAGACGGTGCTCTACTCGGATTATCAGAAGGGGCGCGTGGAGGAGGTCGACGAGATCTATCAGCTGTTCGATGTGGTTGCGGGCGCGGAGGAGTTCGTTCGCTTCGGGAGTGTCGATGTGCTGAGCAAGTATTTTGACAAGCAGCCGGAGACGTCGAAGACGCCGGAGCTCTCGGAGCTGCTCGAGGCGATGCGGCAGTTTTCGGAGGAGATCAAGCTCTGTCACAGGGGCTCGTTCGTCACGGCGGCGGAGGAATTGCAGCGCGCCATCCGGGCGTTTTCTGCGACGGGCGAGGGGACGGGGCCGGCGAGTGCGGCGCTCATGCGTCGGCTCGAGTCGCGTATCCGCGCGGACTACCGGGAGATTTTGGAGGGGTCCGACGATCGGATGAGGCCCGCGCTGGTTCGCTGGTGTCTCACACACGATCTCGTGCAGCAGGCGCTGACGCTCTATGTCGAGGCGATGCCGGGATACTGGGTGGATCGTAAATTCGTGCGTATCACGAAGCGCGGCGAGGGCGTTGATAAGAATGCGCGGCACGAGACTGCGGTGGCGCTTTTGACGGAGGTTCCCCCGGCGAGCGAGAATGCGGATCGATCCAAGGCGCATACATACGCTGTGAAGGAGCTCAAGGCGCTCCTTGTTAAAAAATGCGCGCCGGAGGATGCGCTGCGAGAGGTCGGGCGGATTTCCGACGAGCTGGCGGCGAACTATCGTGCCGGGTTCAAGTCGGAAGAGGATGTTCGAGGGCTGATGCGGGACTTACTCGATCCGCAGCGGGCGGTTGACGGCGCGTTGGAGGAGAACCGTGCGTATCGGCTCTACCGCGATATTTTGGAGCAAAGGGGGGAGGACGTTCCGGAACAGCTGTCGCTCAAGAAGCTGCGGAACCGGCTGCACGATTTTGATCAGAAGACGTGGGCGACGTGTATTTGCCCTGTGGATGTGCTGATGGATTATCGATGGGAGCGGCTGCGCGAGGCCGGGAATATCGAGTTGTTCCTCCCGCCGGAGACGTGCGGGCGGCTGCTCCGCGATTATGTCCGCATCCGGGACGAGCGCAATCAGGTCAATCACGCGCGGACGGATGCGGGGTCATTTGCGAGCGCGGACGATCTGAAAGATTATATGCGCGATGCACTGGAATTTCTCGAGGCGATTGTCGTTCCGGCTGAGGCGTGATCGCTGTGCCTAGCCTTCGTCATGGCACCTTGGCTCTCCTCGTTCCTCGCCCGGACTCAAATAGCGTGCTGCTGCCCCGCGCAGGATGTCGATCATGCGGCGGCGCATCTCCGGCGGATCGAGGATCGTCGCGCCCGCGCCGAGCGAGAGGACTTTATCAAAGATTTCATACGCGTCGAATTCGTAATAAGAGACGGTGAGGTAGTATTCGCCGCGTTCGATGTAGGCCTCTTTGTCGTAGGAGGCGAAGAGTAAAAAGGCGCGTTCGACGACGTTGTGAATGTTCTTCAGCCGCAGACGGATGCGGCTGATCTTTTTTTCCAAGAAGGCGCGGAATCGGGTTTCGATGTCTGCGGGGATGGGGGCGTCGACGATGCGCAGTGTCTCGAGGGTCGACAGCGACATTTTGACGGCGCGTTCCTCCTCGTCGCTCCATATGACGAGCGCAAATCGGCCGCGCGCGAGATCGTATTCCATGCGGCAGGGGGAGACTGTTCCTTCGTACACTGCGCCGTTTTTTGTACGGTTCCGATAAAAGATTTTCTTTCGGAGGAGGAAAGCATCCCGCAGTGTGCGCATCCGTTCGTCGCGTGCGTCGTCCGCTGCGGTGCTGTTCTGCGTGCGGGGATCGTTCCATATATCGGTGCCGGGCAGGACGCGAATGTCATTCGGATATGCGTCGAGTCGCCGCAGGAGCTTTTCGCGGAGTGCGGGGGACAGGAGGAACGATGCGTTCGCATCGAGGAGCATGGTCTTGAGCCACCGACGTTCCGGTTCGCCGGGCGGGAGGATCAAGGCCTTTTTGGCGTACGGTAGTTTTGAGGAGACAACGGCGTTGTCCTTGCAGATGAAAAAGGCGTCCCACAGCGCTTTTTTCTCTGCGGCGCTGATCTCTTTCCACTCGGGGCGCGCCTCGTCGAGGGCTTTGTCGATATCCGCAATCGTATAGCGCGCGCCGGCGGTGATCTCGTTGATGATGTCGAGGAGTGCGCGCAGGAGGCTGTTCTTCATCTCTGTGAAGAGGATGTATCCGGTCTTATCCCTCGCCATAATTTTTTAGCGCCTCCTTCAGGTCGTTTCGGATGCGGTCTCGAATGTTTTGCGGCGCGAGCACTTCGCAGCGCGGATGAAGTGTGCGCAGGAAGGGGATGGCGGCGAGGGGATCCTGTGCGCTGAACTGAACGACACGGGACGGATCGGCCGTTTCCTCGACGGTGATGTCCGGGTATCGGCTGCGTATGGTGCCGATGGTGCGGCGGTATTCCGCGTCGTCAGCGCAATAGAGGCGCAGCCGGATGCAGGCTTGATCATCCTGTGCGGCCTGACGTTTTGTGCGGTGCCGCGGGTGTTTTTCCTCCGGGCGCGAGGGGCGGGGGACCGCGCGGACGTGGGTCATGTCGTCGACGCGCCGTGTCGTGCGGTTCTTCGATTCGTCGCCGATGAGATAGAGACGGCGATCCGCACGACGAGCGACGAGAGAATGCGGCCGGACGGTGTAGACCGCGTTCTTGTCGGGGGATGTGCGTACTGTCGGGGATGTGTCGCCGTAGGCGAAGGATAGGTCATCTCCGGCTTCGATGGCCGATAGGATCGTGTAGACGACGGCGTCGTCTAAAATCCGCGCCGGAGCGTTGTTTTTCACCTGCCACGGCGATCGAAAGGCCGCGGCGATGTCCGGATAGCAGCGGGATATGGTATCCGCGAGGTCGTATCCGGGGACGCCGAGGGGAGAGACGTCCCGGTAAAAGGAGACGGCAAAGAGCAGCGCGCGTACTTCTCTGTCGGTGAGGTCATCGAGCGGATTTGGCGCGATTTGATAATCGGCGAATCGTCCCTTAGGGCCGGCAGGATGTACTTTATGTACGAGACCGAGCGCACAGAGTGCGGCGAGGTAGTTTCTGACGGTCTGTTCATCCTTGCCCGCGACCGGACTATCGGCGGTCGGCCCTTCGCCCGCACACGGGGGCGCGCCGTCCATGAGCGTACGGACGGGGAGCGGACGCGCTGCCGCCGCGAGGTACTGCAATATGGCGAGCAGGCAGAACAGGCGGTCCGGATTGCGGTCAAAGCTGCGCGCGCGATAGATGTGGATCAGATAGTTTTCGGCGTTTCGTTAGATGTCGCCGGAGAACGTGACGCGTTTGTTC
>CAUQAR010000104.1:0-6209 GCA_963515775.1 uncultured Selenomonas sp.
GCCGTAGGGCATGCGCAGGGATTCGATGAGAGAAAAAAGGGGGGGATGGGTATGCCGGCGCATGATGCGGAAGGCGATCGATTTCGGGATCATATCGACGCGTTCGAGGTATGGAAGGATCTCACGGCCGAGGAGCGGGACGTCCTGCTCGCCCACACGCATTTGGTACGTTACCGGAAGGGCGCGGCCGTTCATCGTGGGGCGCTCGGGCATGCGGGCACACTGCACCTTCTGTCCGGGAGCCTTCGCGTATATATCATCTCGGAGGAGGGCCGCGAATTCACAATGTATTTTCTGCGGCCCGGGGATGTTGCGATTCTCGCCAGCACCTGTTTCCTTGAGACCGTCGCCTGCGACGTTTACATTGACACATATGAGGATGCGGTGCTCTTTGCCTCCGATACGGACATCGTGCGCCGCATTCTGAATGCAAATCTCAGCGTGCGCTGCCGCGCCTATGAGGCGGCGGTCCTGCGGCTCTCGGAGATGCTGTGGAAATTCCAGCAGATGTTGTTCACATCGGCCGACCGGCGCCTTGCCAAGTTCCTCCTCGAAGAATCCGGACGTACGGAGAGCGATGAGATTCATTTGACCCACGAGCAGACGGCACAGTACCTCGGTACGGCGCGGGAGGTCGTCAGCCGTCTCATGCGGGAGTTCACGCGGGACGGCATTGTCAAAACGTCGCGCGGGCGCATCTGTATCCTGGATCGTGCGGCGCTCCAAAAGCGTGCGGGCGCCTCAATCCCGTAGACAGCGGAGGGTTCTATGCTGATTTATGTTCTTGCGGGCATCGCGCTGCTCCTGCTCCTCATCCTGTTCCGCTATTTGCCGCGGCGCATCTTTTTCATCTTTGCGCTCCTGTTGGCCGTTCTCGGCGGGGGGATCTTTCAGCTCCGGACGGCCGGTCGTGAGACGCCGCCGCCGACCGAGGAGCAGATCGCCGCGCGCAGCCGCGATCAGGCCTTTTTCACGCAGTGGTGGAGCGCCTATCAGAAGGATATTGCGGAGCTGGACCGCTGTTGGACACGCTATCATCAGATCCTAACGGATGCGAAGAAGGGCGACGTCGCGCTGAAGACCACCTACGCGCGCCTCGCGGAGCTGGAGCGGGATATGCAGGACGTGCGCGCGCGCATGGGAAAGAACGCCCCGGCGACTGAGATGTCGGACGCGCTTTACGACCTGATTGCCGTTATGATCAGCAAGACCGACGCGTATGCGGCGGCGGAGCAGAAGGCCGTCACGCTCACGCGCGCAGCCGCGGACCCGGCGGCGATGCAGGAGAAGAACCCGGCTGAGCAGGTGCGCCTCCTCGAACTCGTGATGCTCCGCACCGCGCCCGTCGCCCTCTTCATCGAGGACGAAATCGGCGCCGCCCGCAGATATCTGGCGCCCGCGTCCGCCGCCCGCCGGGAGAAGGAGACCGCGGCGGCCGCAGGGGACGAAGCCCCCTGAGTTTCTAAAAACTGCTCGACAAATATCCGCTTTTAAGATATAATGCACACTGTGCAATGGAAGAACGCGCTCGTAGTCCAGTGGATAGGACGTTAGCCTCCGGAGCTGAAAGCGTGGGTTCGACTCCCGCCGAGCGCACCATATTTGACTGTTTGCCCCTGCGTATGAAACGCGGGGGTTTTTTATTGGGCGGACGGTGTGCGCCGCGCATCGTGCGCGGCATTTACGATCGAAGCGTACGCGACCAACAAAACTGAACTCGATTCATAAATTCCTGTGATAAAGAATTCTATAAAATTTTTTTCATAAACTATAGACAACTATTCTCATAAGTCGTATAATTTGAGATAGATTCTCATTCTGTTCAAATAGATACGATGCGTAAATGGGTGAATCGCTTGCAAAGGAGTGTTACTATGACCACCAAAAGAACACGGCGGCACATGTACCGCCTGCTCACCTGTGCCGTCTGCGCATGGCTTGCCGCACCCGTCTGTATGACCTGGGCGGAAGAAAATTCGGGGGGCAGGTCTCTACGCCCGATATTCAAGTAGAAGCGAACGCCGCGCAGGAGGACGCAAAATACGAGTCGCAGGCGACGACGATCATCACGGCCGAGGAGATCGCGCGCAAACAGGCAAAGTCCGTCGAGGACATCATCTTCGGCGAGACGGGCGTCACGCGCACGGTCGACGCGATGGGACGCGTCGGCGTCTCCATCCGCGGCGCGGAGCCGCGGCACACCCTCATCCTCGTCGACGGCAGGCCCGTCATGGGCGACTTTGCAAAATACGCAGGACAGGGCGACGAGCTCCAGCGGCTCGGCGTCGAGAACGTCGCGCGCATCGAGATCATCCGCGGCGCAGCGAGCGCCAAGTACGGTTCCGACGCCATCGGCGGCGTCATCAACGTCATCACGAAGGAGGACGCGAAGAAGGCGGGCATCAGGTGAACGTCGAGGGGCGGCGCACGAACGCGTACGGCGTTCCCTCGCCCGACACGAACGTCTTCCTGCGCGCCGACACGGGCGCGATCGGGAAATTCCGCTTCGGACTCTACGGCGGCAAGCGCGACATCATGCCGATCTACAGCGCGGCGGAGCATCCTGTCGCCTCGCCCTTCTTCGGCATGACGGCGGACGGCACGCGCACTGCCCTGCGGTTCTTCGGCACGATCAAGAATCTCGGCGCAATGGGCAGCTACGACATCGACACGCGGAACCGCATTTCGTTCAATATCGACAAGACCGACGAGGACATGAAGCGCATCGTCGACCGCGGGATGCAGGTGCGCTACGGACGCAATCTCGCGCGCAACACCTACGGGCTGACCTATACGGGCGAACGCGGCAACAGCGATTGGAAAGTTTCGTTTGATTATGCCAAGCTGAAGGAAGACGACATCACCCTCTCATCGTTCCTCGGCCCGTCCATGTATTTCGGCACGAACACGCTTGAATCCGTCGACAACATCGATCACCGTCAGTGGACGCTGAAGGCTGCGGCGAACACGCAGGTGAACGCAAAGCATCTCCTCACCTACGGATTCGGCTACACGCGCGAGACGGGCGAGGGCAGCCGCCTCAAGAGCGCGCCGCACACCCGGACAAGGCGCATCGACCCGTGGGACTACGACAAGAGCCTCTACACGGAGAACGGCGGCACGGGCGCGCCGTCCTCCCATGTGCACGACCACGCCATCCGCTACAACGAGCAGGGCATCCCGCAGTATGACAAGGAGCTTGAATATTATGGCCGCGGCACGAACGGCAGGGTCGAGGTGCCGGAGTATACATACGAGGACGGTCAGAAATGGGGCTTTAACTACTGGACGCTTCCAGCGGACATGCCCGCGGAGAAACGTGCAGCCTATTGGGCGTTAAACCGTCGGCTGTGCCTCGAGAACGGGGAGGATCCGGACACCTATCAAATCGGCGTCGCCAAATATTACGCACCATACAATCCGAGTATGGCATGGACGCTGAACGGCAAGAAGTTCCGGGAGATGTATAACGAGAGGCAAAACGTCGTGCGCATCGGCGACGCGACGATCACGCGGCAAAACTATTTTGTACAGGACACATGGCAGATCAATCCGAATACCATCCTTGAGCCGATCCTGCGCGTCGATCACAGCAGCCTCTTCGGTACGAACATGACGTTCAACCTCGGCATGACGTACAGCATCGGCGGCAACGCGCACCGCCGGTTCAAGGCGAACATCGGCACGGGCTATACCGAGCCCGGCATGGGCGAGCTGTACTACAACTGGGAGATGTACGGCGGGCACCCGATCGATATGTACGAGAGCCGCCTCGGATTTTACTGGATCGGCAATCCCTATCTAAAGCCCGAGAAATCCGTGAGCTTCGACCTCGGCTACGAGATAGAGACCGGCCGCACGGCGCTGCGCGTGAATCTCTTCCACAACCGCATCCGGAACTACATGACGCGCTACTTCACGGGTTATCTGATGGATCTTCATCCCGACGACATCTATCAATGGCTCGCTCCGCCCGATATGATCTACAGCTTCCGCAACATCGGCAGGGCGGAGATCACGGGACTCGAGACGGAGGTGCGGCACACATTCAGCGAACACTGGTCGGCGCGGCTTGGCTATACGCTGCTCCATGCCATCAATAAGAGCGACCCCCTCCTGCCGCGCCGTCTGCTCGACCGCCCGCGGCACAAGATCGACATCGGCGTGAACTATGCAAATCCGAAGGGCAAGTGGCGCGCCGCCCTCTGGAGCGACTACTATATCAACATGCTCGACAGCAATACCCTCGATAAGAACGGCAACCGCGTCGCCTTCCCGCTCGACCCGAACACGGGCAAGCCAAAGGCCGAGTACCGGTTCGCCGAGGGCAAGCCGCAGACCTACGCAAAGAAGTCGTTCGGCATCTGGAATCTCCTCGTGCAAAGATCTCTCGGACGACGCGATGATCTACTTCGGCATCGACAATCTCTTCAACCGGCGCGACGACGACCGCGCGCTCGCAGAGCGCACCTATCGGCTCGGCGTGAACCCGCACTTCGGTCCCGATGGGAATACCGAGCCGCGGTCAAAGACCGCGGCGGACATCGAAACGGGCGCACAGGACATCATGATGCAGCGCTTCATCCGCCGTCCGTATGCAGTCACGGGCGATGATCCGATCCGCATCCGCGGCGACTATCGACTGCGGTGGAACGTATAGGGCGGCACGGAGAAGCCGAGCGCGCGCGTCACGGCGGGCGCGCACGTCGGCGATGCGGAGAAGAACATGCGCGATGCGTCCGCACACGGCTTCGAGCAGCGCGTGCATATCGGCGCGGATGTGCGCATCGATGAGAAGACGGGCATCGCCGTGGACGGCAGCCTCTCGGGACGCGCGGATACCGATACCGTATACAGCACCGAGGGGAACCGCGGGTTGGACCGGGCACGACTCGAGGCCCTCGAACTCGCACGCGATGCGGGGGCTTGGCACCTCAGCCTCGGACGATTCACCGAGCCGATCGGCGTCACGGGGTACTACTATAATAAGGAATACGACGGCGCGCGTGCCGTCTGGACGGGCGCGGACGAGCGGACGCAGGTGCGGCTCGGCTACGGCGACTTTCACCGGAATACGGGCATTCGCGACTCGGCATATACGCACGCGACGCGCGAGGTGTTCTACCGCGCGCCGACCAAGGCCGAATGGTTGGGGTATAATAGAGATATTCTGCCGGAGGGATACGAGAGCCTCTATGACCGGCTGAAAAAGGCGCAGTCCACAGAGGAGGAGCGTCAAATCATCTATGCCTATCTGGATGTACTCCGGGAAGCAGATCCCAAAGGCTACGAAGCGATTGAGAAAGAGCTAAAGGCACTCACCTCCACCCGCAGATCGGGAATTAATAATACCTTCGCATGGGAAAAGGTCACGGCATACAACCGCGATACGCACGAGACGCAGGTCTTTTACCGCAGGATTGCGGATCGCTGGAGCGACGACGTATTTCGGGATGATTGGGACGACGATACAAAGAAGTGGTCGGATTTGGATTGGCTCGACTCCGCAAAGATGCAGCAAAAGGCGGAGGAGATGTGGGACGGCGCCGTCGTAGGATCAATTGAGACCGATCGTGCTGCGCAAACAAACACAGCCGTGCGGGATGATTCTTCCGGACTGCTTCCGGGCGGACATTACGACTTCACCTATCAGTTTATGGGTTATGCAGACTATAAAGGCAACCATAACTTAGGAGATTTGGGAGATGGAAATCACCCCTCCGACTTTGGTGATACGCTGCGTGGTTCCTCGGTCGATTGGAATGCAGATTTTGAGCACCTCACACGAGAAGAGGCACGGCGGCGTGCAACCGCCGGGAATTGGGATAAACATTATACTGAGAAGACTGCGCAGATATATAAAGATATGAGTTGGGGCTCGTATTTGGCAACAAAGTCGATGAATGACTGGTGGAAACCCGAAGGCGGCAGCAATCTCCCGCTGCAAAGCCTCTTCGGCAAGCTCGGCGGCATCGTCCGCGTCGAGGGCACGGTGCTGAAACGCGACCGCACGCCCGCCCTGCGCCGCGCGGCCTATGTGCAGGTCAAGCGCGCGATCAGCCCCGCCGTCGGCGTGCAGGCATTCTACCTGCGCTCTGTGCATGACCGCACGCACGAGATGATGTTCGCCAACGGCGACCACAACGACATTTATGGAAGTGCTGATTAAAGCGCCCCCTATTTCAAAAGACATACCACAGGTCTGGAAG
>CAUQAR010000105.1:0-6180 GCA_963515775.1 uncultured Selenomonas sp.
CCATACGATCATTTGGGGCTGCATGCTGATGGCGCTCGGTCTCGATCTGCCGAAGATGGTCTACGGCCACGGCTGGCTGATCGTAGACGGGGCAAAGATGTCGAAGTCCGTCGGCAACGTGGTCGATCCGATCGCCCTCGTCGAAGAGTTCGGCGCGGACGCGATCCGTTACTTCCTCCTGCGCGAGATCGCGCTCGGGCAGGACGGCAATTTCTCCCGCGAGGCGCTCATCGGACGGATCAATTCCGATCTCGCGAACGATCTCGGGAATCTCCTCCACCGCACGCTCTCCATGGCAAAGAAGTATCGCGGCGGCGTGATTACAAAGGGGGCGGCGCCGACCGCATACGATGCGGCGCTCGAAGCGGCAGCGGCGGAGACGGTCCGGGATTATACGGCGCAGATGGAGGCGATGGAGCTCTCGTCCGCCGTCCGTACGGTCTGGGTGTTCATCTCTCGGACGAATAAATACATCGATGAGACCGCGCCGTGGACGCTCGCGAAGGATGAGACGAAGGCGGGGCAGCTCGACGCTGTGCTCTATCACCTCGTCGAGGCACTGTATATCACGCGCGTGCTGATTGCGCCGCTGATGCCGAGGACTGCGCGGCGGATGCACGCGCAGCTCGGCTGCGCAGAGGACTTCGATGCGGTCCGGCTCACAGATATTGCCGCGTGGGGGCATACCCCCGACGGGCACACGGTCGGCACGGCCGAGCAGCTGTTCCCGCGCATCGAAGTGGCGTGAGCACGATGTTCATCGATACGCATGCCCACGTCTATGATGAGAAGTTTGCGGCCGATCTGCCCGCGGTGATCGCACGCGCGGAGGAGGCGGGCGTTGCGCGCATCGTCAGCATGGGCGACACGATGGCGGCGTCCGCACGCGTCGTGGCGGATGCCGAGGCCTATCCGGCACTCTACGCCGCCGTCGGCATTCACCCCGAGAACGCCGCGCCGCTCACGGGGGAGATGCGCGCGCAGCTCCTCCGATGGGCGCGGCATCCGAAGGTCGTCGCTATCGGCGAGATCGGTCTCGACTACTATTGGGAAAAGGACGCCGACCGGCGGCTGATCCAGCGTGAACTCTTTGCCGCGCAGCTGCATCTGGCGCGTAAGGCGGATCTCCCCGTCTGCATCCACGACCGCGAGGCACACGGCGATACGCTGCGGATTCTAGCGGAGGAGGGGCAGGGACTGACGGGCGTCCTGCACTGCTACTCCGGCAGCATCGAGACGGCGCGGCAGCTCTGGAAGATGGGCTTTTATATCGGCATCGACGGGCCGCTCACTTACAAGAACGCGGCGAAGCTGCCGGATATCGTGCGCGCGGCGCCGCGCGACCGCCTGCTCATCGAGACGGACAGTCCCTATCTCGCGCCCGTCCCGCTGCGCGGCAAGCGCAACGAGCCTGCCTATGTCGTTCATGTGGCGGCAAAGATCGCGGAGGTGCGCGGCGAGAGCCTCGAAGAGGTCGCGCAGTACACGACGGAGAATGCGCTGCGTCTCTATCCCAAACTATATAATTAATATTGTTTCTTCCAATTTTTACGCCCCGCATCGTGCTGAACGCACGCCGTGCGGGGCTTTTGTATTGGGAGAAAAATCCTAGGTTGTGGAGAGTAAGATAAGAAAATCCCTATCAATTTATATCTGAATCCCATTTTTCATGAAAAATTCAGCTTTAAGTGGGAAAATGCTTTCAACAAAGGGGGCATTCTATGAGATTGAAATCAGTAGGGAATTTCGTTCAGACCAAGAAAAATACGATCCTCTGTGCCATGCTCGGCGGCATGATGCTGCTCTCGAGCGGGTTCACCATGAACGGCTTTCCGAAGAATATGCACCGCGTCAGCGTGCATGTCGACGGCGAGACCCTCACGGATATGACGGTACAGACGAAGCCCAACGATATTTTTGCCAAACTCGGCGTGCAGCTCGGCGAGAAGGACACCTACGAGGTGTTCCAGAGCGAGGATCAGCGCCATACGGAAATCGATGTGCGCCGCGCAGTGCCTGTGACGATCTCGTTTTGGGACGATACGCAGGAGGTCATGACGAGCAGCCGCACGGTCCGAGACGTGATGGCGGAGTACGGCTATAATACGAATGAGGTCGATGTTGCACCCGGGCTCGATACGCCCGTGACGGCGCATCTCGCGATCGCGCTGACGGAGAATGAGACGGCCGCGGAAGCGCGCCGCGCACGCGAGCGCGAAGCGGACCGCGTCAGCCGCGGCATTCCCCGCTACAGCGCGGCCTACACGATGCATGCGTCGGCCTATCTGCCGAGCGACGGGGGCGGCGGCGGCATCACGGCGACGGGGATTCCCGCGCGGCGCGGCGTCGTCGCCGTCGATCCGAACGTCATTCCGCTCGGCTCGCGGCTCTTCATCCCCGGCTACGGCGAGGCGATCGCCGCGGATACGGGCGGTGCGATCGTCGGCAACACGATCGATCTCTGCATGGAGAGCTACGACGAAGCGATGCAGTTCGGACGCCGCAGCGTTGAGGTCTACGTCATCGAATAAAAATTGGAATCAATGGAAAAGAGCCTCTGTGAAAACATTCACAAATCGGCTCTTTTTTTGTTGACAAGCCGGCATTTCGGTGTTACTATACTATTGTACGATAAAAACTTCATATGGATTGGATCAGGTGTAGGAAGAGATCCGCGCGGATGCGGATGTCGACCGAACTTAATAGGGAATCCGGTACAAGCCGGAGCGGTCACGCCACTGTAACAGTGAGCGAACCTGCAAGCGGAGAAAGACTTCGCGGTCACTGGGGACGATGTCCTTGGGAAGGCGCAGGCGAGCGATGAACTGAAGCCAGGAGAACTGCCTGATTAACAATCACCGTTTGACCTACGAGTGATGGGGATGGGGATTACGAATCGTTCGCTTCAAAACGAAAATCCGGCGCAGAATTGACAGATCGGATTAGATGAGAACTGAGTGACGATATCGAAAGCCCGTCCTGCACAACGTGTGGGGCGGGCTTTTCGCTTGCCATACGGTGCGTGAGCATTCCCGAGGAAATCGGTGTGCATGAAGAGATGAGCTCCGTGCACAGCGATTTCCCCGGGATGAAGGGGCGTATACACCCCTTGGGGAAACATTGCTCATCTTTTCAGTTCTCATTTATCTCCGTCATGGAGATCACTCCGAGGGTGGAAGCTCGGGGTGTTTTTTTTACAAAAAAGCTGCCGTACGGCGCTTTTTAAGAGAAGTTTACATTGGTCAACTTCCCTTACGATACAAAGGAGGACGTACTATGCCGGAAGAAAAAGAGCGATCAAGCGACGAAGAGCTTCAGCAGCTTCTGAAGAAATCGGCCGATGTCGAGGATTTCCCCGACGTTCCGCTTGACGAGTTCACGCCGCCGACGGACAAGGAGTGGAAAGCCGCCTGCGAAGCCCTGCTCAAGGGGGCGCCGTTCGAGAAGAAGATGTTTACGAAGACGTACGAGGGCATCACGTTTGATCCCATGTACACGAGAAAGCACACGGAGGACATCCTGCCCAAGAGTGTGATGCCGGGCATGGGCGACTTCCTGCGCGGCGTGGACCCCGCGGGCTACATCGGCAAGCCGTGGGGGATCGCGCAGGCCTGTGACGAGACGCTGCCCAAGGAGAACAACGAGCTGCTGCGACACGAGAACGACAAGGGCTCGACCATCTATCACATCGTGCTCGACAGCGCGTCGCGCACGGGCGTCGATGCGCGCGCGGCCGCACATGTCGGCGATACGGGCACGAGTGTGACGACGGTTGACGATATGCACACCCTCCTCGAGGGCCTTGATCTCGGCAAGTTCCCCATTTACATCTATACGGGGGCCGCGGCTCTGCCGATCCTCTCGCTCACTGCGGCGGCACGCCGTGCGGCAGGCGAGGACATGGCGGGCGTACGCGGCATCATCGGCGCCGACCCCATCGGCGAGCTCGTCGCGCAGGGGCGGCTCGGCGCACCGCTGACGGCGTACTACGATACGCTTGCAGCGGCGGCGCGCTGGGCGGTCAAGAATGCGCCGCATCTGCGGACTGTATTTGTCCGCAGTGACGTTTACAGCAGTGGTGGCGCAAACGACGTGCAGGAGGTTGCAGCGTCTCTTGCGACGGCGACGGCGTACCTGCGTGCGCTCTGCGAGCGCGGCCTCACGATTGACGAGGCGGCGACGCAGATCGCGTTCGGCTTCTCCATGGGCGCGAACTTCTTCCGCCAGATCGCTAAGCTGCGCGCCGTGCGTCCCATCTGGGCGCAGATCGTGAAGGCGTTCGGCGGCAGTGAGGAGTCGCAGAAGATGCGCATTCATGCACGTCCCGCGCTCTTCTTCAAGACCATCTACGATCCGTATGTCAACATGCTGCGGAACACGACGGAGATCTTCTCAGGCGTTGTCGGCGGCATCGACTCCTTTGAGAGCGCACCCTTTGACGAGCCGATCCGCAAGGGCGACGAGTTCTCGCGGCGCATTGCGCGTAACATCCAGATCATGCTCCAAGAGGAGTTCGGCATGCTCCAGCCGATCGATCCCGCGGGCGGCTCGTGGGCGGTCGAGACGCTGACACGCCAGATGAAGGAGCGCATCTGGACGGAGTTCCAGACCATCGAGGGCAAAGGCGGCATTGTCGAAGCGCTCCGCGCGGGCTATATCCAAGAGTCCGTGGCGAAGATCCTCGCGGACCGGTTCAAGAACGCGGATCTGCGCAAGGACCGCATCGTCGGCAACAATATGTATCCGAACATGACGGAGACCCTCCTCGATCGGCGTGAAGAGGATACGGCGGCGCTGAAGAAACAGCGCACGGCGGATATCGACGCCTATCTTTCCGATATTGACACGAAGCACTGCGGCGAGGCCCTCGCGGTACTGCGCGGGGCGGCGACGATGGAGAACGGTGTGGAGGCGGCCCTCGCGGGCGCGACTGTCGCCGAACTCACGGCGGCGATCACGGAAGGAAAAGGCGCGGCGGAAGAAGTGACCGCCATCGCGCCGCATCGTTGGAGCGAGCGCTTCGAGGCGCTGCGTAAGCGCACCGAGGACTTCAAGGCCGAGAAAAGCGACAACGTCAAGATCTTCCTCGCGAATATGGGGCCCATCCCGCAGCACAAGGCGCGTGCGGACTTCACGACGGGCTTTTTACAGGTCGGCGCGTTCGAGGTGCTTGGCAACGACGGCTTTAAGACCGTTGAGGAAGCCGCAGATGCGGCGCGCGCGAGCGGCGCGGACGCGGTGGTCATCTGCTCGACGGACGCGACCTACCCCGAGATCGTGCCCGCGCTTGCGCCGAAGCTCCACGAGGTGCTCCCGCAGGCGACGGTGTTCCTCGCGGGCGCGGCGCCGAAGGATTTGGTTGAGACTTACAACAACGCGGGCATCGACGAGTACATCTCTGTCCGCGCGAACTGCTACGAGGTGCTTGAGCGCCTCCAGAAGAAGAAAGGGATGATTGCGTAATGGCTGGCTTTAGCAACCCGGATTTTACCGGCATGAGCCTCGGCGAAAGCCCGTCCGCAGACTCCAAGGAGTGGCGCGCCCTCTTTGAGGGATCGACCGGACGCAGCTTCGAGGCGCTCACGCACAAGACGATGGAGCGTGTGCCCGTAAAACCCTACTACGATCACGACGAATACGCGCATATGAACCACCTGGACTTCGCGAGCGGCATTCCGCCGTGTCTGCGCGGCCCGTACTCCACGATGTATGTGTTCCGTCCGTGGACGGTGCGTCAGTATGCGGGCTTCTCGACGGCCGAGGAGTCCAACGCGTTCTACCGCCGCAATCTCGCCGCGGGGCAGAAAGGTCTTTCCATCGCGTTCGACCTGCCGACCCACCGCGGCTACGACGCGGACAACCCGCGCGTTGTCGGCGACGTCGGCAAGGCGGGCGTTTCGGTCTGCTCCATGCTGGATATGAACATCCTGTTCTCGGGCATTCCGCTCGATCAGATGTCCGTCTCCATGACGATGAACGGCGCGGTTCTTCCGGTTCTCGCATTCTTCATCGTCTCCGGCGAGGAGCAGGGCGTCGACAAGAAGATCATGGCGGGCACGATTCAGAATGATATTCTGAAAGAATTCATGGTGCGCAACACCTACATCTACCCGCCTGATATGTCGATGCGCATCATCGGCGACATCTTCGAGTACACGACGAAGTACATGCCGAAGTTCA
>CAUQAR010000106.1:0-6083 GCA_963515775.1 uncultured Selenomonas sp.
AAACGCCATAGAAACATTCCAAAAGGGAATGGCACGAAAAGAAAAAGAGAACTTTTACAAGCAGGGGGGACGCGTGGTTTAATGGTATCATAAATGAAAGGAGGAAATGCGATGGAGATTCAGAAATCTGCAATCGCCGGCACGCTCGAATCGAGCGACGCGCAGGTCACGGTGGAGCCGGGCGTAAGCGGCATCGAGCTGGCCATTGAGAGCAGCGTCATGAACCAGTACGGGCGCGCGATCCGCCGTACGGTTCTCGCGACACTGGAACGCCTCGGCGTCACGGCGGCGCGCGTGCAGGTGGTGGACAAGGGCGCTCTCGACTGCACGATCAAGGCGCGCGTAGAGTGCGCCGTCTTTCGCAGCGCGGGCGCATCGGCCAAAGACGTTCCGTGGGGAGGTGCCGTCAGATGATCCCAAGACCGATACCGGAGCGGTTCCGCCTGCGCCGTACGATGCTCTTCATGAATGCGCAGAAGCCGGGCCTCATCAAGGACGCCTACATCTACGGCGTCGACAGCATCATCCTCGATTTGGAGGACGCGGTCGCCGAGAACCAGAAGGATGCGGCGCGGTTCTCGCTCTATCATGCGCTCAAAAGCGTCGATTACGGCGACACCGAGGTGCTTGTGCGCATGAACGGCCTCGAGACGCCGCATTGGCAGGAGGACATCCGCGTGAGCGTCGCGGCCGGCGCGGACGGCGTGCGCATCGCGAAATGCGAGAGCGCGGCGGACGTGCGTCTCGTCGAGGAGCATGTGCGCGCGGCCGAGGAGGAGTTCGGCGTCGAGGCCGGCCGTACGCTCCTCATGGCGGCGCTTGAAAGCCCGAAGGGGATCCTCAACGCGGCCGAGATCTGTACGGCATCGGAGCGCATGCTCGGCGTCGCGATCTCGGGCGGCGATTTCCGGAAAAGCATGCACGTCCGTCCCGTGCCCGGCGGCGTCGAGATCAACACGGCGCGCAGTCTCATGCTCCTCGCTGCGCGCGCAGCGGGCATCCAGTGCTTTGACACCGTGTTTACGGCGCTCGACGACGAGGAGGGATTCCGCGCCGAGGTGCAGCTGGATCACGAGATGGGATTCGACGGCAAGAGCCTCATCAACCCGCGTCAGATCGCCTATGTGCACGAGACCTTCGCACCCACGCCCGCAGAGATCGCGACGGCGGAACGCTACGTCCGCAGCTATGAGGAGCAGTCGAATCAGGGCGTCGGCGTCTATACCGTCGACGGGAAAATGGTCGATATCCCCTTCATCGAGGACGCGCGGCGCATCATCGCTCTCGCGAAGGCGTGCGGCGTCTATCACGGCGATTTGTAAAGGAGGCGATTCGATGAAAAACGCAGTGGGCAGAGAGATCCCGGATGCGCTTCTGACGGACGGCAAAGAGGTCTACCGGGGGAAATATCATAAGGACGGCCAATATTTCCGCAAGGCCGGGCCGCGCGTGCGCCGCGCGGAGCGGCCGCAGGCGTCGAAGGTCGTCGCCTCGATCCGCGCGGCGTGTGAGAAATGCGGCGCGCGCAACGGCATGACCGTCTCGTTCCACCATGCCTTCCGCAACGGGGACTATGTGACGAGTATGGTCATGAAGGTGCTCGTAGAGGAGATGGGGCTGAAGGATCTGACCGTCGCGACGACGTCGCTCGGCAGCGCGCAGGATCTCCTCGCGGACTACATCGAGCAGGGGAAGATCGTCGGGATCCAGTCCTCCGGCGTACGTGGCCGCATCGGCGAGGTGATCTCCGCCGGCAAGCTCAAGACGCCCGCGATCATCCGCAGTCACGGCGGGCGCCCGCGCGCGATCGAGACGGGTGAGCTCGCCATCGACATCAGCTTTATCGCGGCGTCCGCGGCCGACGACTACGGCAACGCGAACGGCACCGGCGGAAAGAACAACTGCGGCACGCTCGGCTACGCGGTCGCCGATGCGCGCTATGCCGATCACGTTGTCGTCGTCACGGACACGCTCGTCCCGTTTCCCAATTCGCCCGCGCCGATCGCGGCGATCGACGTGGACTATGTCGTGGTCGTGGACGAGATCGGCGATCCCGAGAAGATCGGCACGAAAGAGGCCCGCGTCACGGAGGACCCGCGCAACCTGATGATGGCGGAGAACTGCGCGAAGATCATCGCCGCAACTCCGTATTTTAAGGATGGGTTCTCTTTCCAGACCGGCGTTGGAGGTCCTTCGCTCGCGGTCAACCGCTATCTCGAGACCTATATGCGCGAACGCGGCATCGTGATGGGCTTTGCACTCGGCGGTATGGGGGGCAACATCTGCGATCTCATGGACAAGGGGCTCGTGCGGAGACTCCTCGATACCCAGGATTTTGACACAAAGGCGATTGAACATCTCGCCGCGCATCCGGACAAACACCTTGAGATCTCTACAAGCGAGTATGCGAATCCCGCGAATAAGGGCGCGTATGTGAACAAGCTGGACTTCGTCGTGCTTGCGGCGCTCGAAGTTGACACGGATTTCAACGTCAACGTGCTGACCGGCTCGGACGGCGTGCTGCGCGGCGCTCCGGGCGGCCACCCGGACACGGCCGCGGGGAGCAAGTGCTGCATCATCGTCACGCCGCTCGTACGCGGGCGCATGGCGACGGTCTGTAAGAGAGTCGTTACAGTGACGACGCCGGGCGATTGTGTGGACGTCGTCGTGACAGATTACGGTATCGCGGTCAATCCTATGCGCGGGGATCTCGTCGCCTGTCTCGACGCGGCGGGCATCGCGCACACGACGATCGAGGCCCTGCAGGAAAAAGCCTACGGTCTCGTCGGCACGCCTGACGAACTCGAATGGGAGGATCGGGTCATCGCCGTGCTCGAAGCGCGCGACGGAACGATCCTCGACGTCGTGCGTAAGATCAAGCCGCTGCAACTCTAAGGATCGGCCGGCGGGGAATGCCCGCGGGCACCATACCCGGAGGGAGCGGCGAGACGTTTTCACGGCGCAGGCATGACGCCTGCCGGATCAAATTTTCCCGGTGTCAAGGGAGTGAGGTGAGGAAAGGATGGATCGAGCCGCCCGGATCGCATCGCTCGCGCTCGAGGCGCTGCTCGCGGAGGCGGCGGCGACGCCGAAACCCGGGCTCGTCGACCGCGCGAACTGCGGCGCGCATGCGGATATGGACTTCTTTACCTTTCAGATCTCGGCGGCGGCGATCGCGCCGTTCCTACCCGTCTTCGTCCGTACGGGCATAGACTATACGGGCGGCGCGTCCACGCTGCTCGCGCGGCTCCGGCCCGTCGGCATGGCGGCGGAGCGCGCGATGTTTGCGCGTACCGGCGGCGTCAATACCCACAAGGGGGCGATCTTTAGCTTCGGCGTGCTCCTCGGCGCCGCGGGACTGGCGCTGCGGCTGGATGAAAAATGCACGGCGGAGCGCGTGCTCGATCTCGTCAAAGAGATCTGTGCGGGGCTCTGCCGCCGCCACTTCGACACTTTGGAGATGTGCGGCCCCAAGACGAAAGGAGACGCGGCGTATCTCGCTTGCGGCGCGACGGGGGCGCGCGGGACGGCGGAAGCCGGGTTCCCGCTTGTGCGTCGCATCGCTCTGCCGCTCTATCGCAGGCTGCTGGATAAGGGGATATCCGTGAACGACGCGCTCGTCGACGTTCTCATCGCGCTCATCGCGCGTAATGACGATACGAATGTCCTCAGCCGGCACGATCTCGGAACCCTGCGCGATGTGCAGGCGGCGGCGCGGGATGCAGAACATCTCGGCGGAATGGCGGCACCCGAAGGCTGCGCGGCGATCCTGCAGATGGATGCGGACTTCATCGGGGCGTGGATCAGCCCGGGCGGATCGGCGGATCTCCTCGCCGTCACTCATTTTCTCTATATGCTTGAGCGCGCGGAAGGATAGCGTCCCGCGGTACTTTACAAAATACGCAAAAGGAGGGATTTTTATGCTGTTGGCCATCACCGGCTTTGTCATGATTTTTCTGATCATCTACTGTCTGCTGCAAACGAAGGCGCACCCGACGCCCGTGTTCGTCATCGTGCCGCTCATCTGTGCCGTCGTCTGCGGGTTCGATTTCAAACAGATCGCGGAGTTCGTCAAGAGCGGCGTAACGACGACCATGCCGGTTGCCGTGCTCTTTATCTTCTCCATCGTCTATTTTTCCATCATGTCCGAGGTCGGCCTGTTCGACCCGCTCGTCGACTTCCTCGTAAAACACGCGGGCTCGAACGTCGTCCTCGTCACCGTGGCGACGGCATGTATCGCCACGATCGCCCATCTCGACGGCGCGCTTGCCGCAACGCTGCTCGTGACGATCCCCGCGATGCTGCCGGTGTATAAGCGCCTGCACATCCGTCCCGTCGTCCTCTGCGTCATCATCGGCGCTGCGATGAGTATCATGAACCTGCTGCCGTGGGGCGGCCCCGTCGCGCGCGTCGGCGTGATCCTCGATACGGACGTCAACGCACTCTGGCACACGTTGATCCCGCTGCAGATCGTCGGCATCGGCATGGTGCTCGTCTTCGCCGCATTCATGGGCGTCTTGGAAAAGCGGCGCGGCGCGGGTGCTGTGCCGACGGGCAAGGCGGCGCAGCTCGACGAGGACGCCTCGTCCGCCAAACAGGTCACCGCGGAGGAAGCCGCGGCGCTCAAGCGGCCGAAACTCTTCTGGTTCAATCTTTTGCTCACGGTCGGCGTGATCGCCCTGCTCTGCTTTACAAAGATTCAGCTGTATGCCGCCTTCATGATCGGACTTTCCATTGCGCTTATCGTGAACTTCCCCGATCCGAAGATGCAGAGCGCCCGCATTCGCGCACATGCGGGCGAGGCGCTCGGCGTGCCGATGATCCTCCTTGCGTCGGGCGTGTTCCTCGGCGTGCTGACGGGCAGCAAGATGCTTGACGCCATGGCCGAGACGCTCGTCATGATCATCCCGGGCGTCCTCGGTCCGTACTTTCACATCGTCATGGGCATATTGGCGGTTCCCATCGGCATGATGCTCGGGACAAGCCCGTATTTCTTCGGGCTGCTGCCGCTCGCGATCGGTGTGGGAGAACAGTACGGCATCTCCCCCGAGAATATGTCGCACGCCATGCTGATCGGCAAGAACTTTGCCGTCCTCGTCACGCCGCACGCGGCGACGACATTCCTCTGCTGCGGTCTTGCGGGCATATCCATCAAGGATCTCCTGCGGTTCTGCATACCGTGGCTCTGGCTGCTCTCCATCATCTCTCTGTTCTTTGCCATTCTGCTCGGGATTGTCGTAATCTAGGCGGTATGAAAAGTCTATAACGAAACGGCACAGGCCCGCGACGCGTGACCTGTGCCGTTCTTGTACTGCGTTTGTTTGACCCGGGCCCCGTGTATCAACGGTGCCCATATGCGCTCATCGCGGCATGAACCGTTCCGTCTGCGCATCCATGGCCGTGAGAAGCCGCCGGACGGGGAGCACCTTCAGGAGCATAAAACAGATGAGAAATTCGGGGATGAGATACGCTGCGTTGAACGTGAGCGCATAAATCAGCGGATCGGTGCCGACCGGCGCATAGGAGGCGAAAAATACGACGCCGCTCACCACATGGCAGACGAATCGCGCACCGAAGGCGATCGCCGTTGAGATCAGCCGATGCCGCGGCAGGAGCGCTGCGAGGGACAGCGCCATATAAGGGAGCGGGTAGTCGAACAGCACCTGTACGGGATGGAGCAGATAGGGATCCTGCATCATGTTGAAAATCCCGTAGAGGAAACCCGTCAGCGCGCCCATCCCCATACCGTAACGGTAGGAGATAAAGAGCAGCGGAAGCATCGCTCCGAGCGTCACGCTGCCGCCCTGCGGCATATGGTAGAGACGAAACTGATGCAGCAAAGCCGCCATCGCGAACATCAGCCCGACAGTGACGACGACATGCGTTGAGAGGCGTACCGACTGCTTGTAAAGGTGCGCGAGCAGCGCGAGGAGAACGGCGGCAAGCAGCGCAACGCTCGCCGGCTGCGACAGGACGATTTCTAAATGCTGCGACAGAGTATCCATGATCGTTGCTCTTTCATCGATTCTATCTTGGATGTACAATCTAAGTGCAACACAATTTAACAAAGAAAAGGACTCATA
>CAUQAR010000107.1:0-6077 GCA_963515775.1 uncultured Selenomonas sp.
CCCTTGCCTTGGTTGTTTTCGATCTGCTTGAGAGCCTCGTCGAGGGCTTCTTCCCGTGCTGCACGGCCATCTTTTTTGCTGTCCTTCTTATCTTTCTCCGCCATGTTGTCCGCTCCTTCGCACACAAAATTTTCTATATATTATACGAAAATCCCCGCTGTTTTGTCAAAGGAAACGCGGGGATTTCTGCGCTGCACCGCAAGATATGTTATTGGAGCAGGGAGCGGACGATTTCATTGACGAGCTTCCCGTCTGCGCGGCCCTTGACACGCGGCATCAGAGCGCCCATCACCTTTCCCATATCCTTCGCCGTCGACGCGCCGACGGCCGCGATGACGTCCGCGACGATCTTTTTCACTTCATCTGTGCTGAGCTGTTTGGGCAGATATGGCATGAGCACAGCGATCTCGGCCTGCGTCTTTTTGACGAGATCGGTGCGCCCACCGCGCGCGAATTCCTCGATGGAGTCACGGCGCATCTTGACTTCCTTGCCGATGACGGCGATTACTTCGTCGTCCGTGAGCGTTTTCTTTCCGTCGATTTCTGCCTGCCGAACAGCGCCGCGCACCAAGCGGATGACGGAGAGGCGTTCCTTCTCTCCCTTCTTCATGGCTTCCTTCATATCCGCGGTCAGTTGTTCCATGAGTGACATGATATAACTCCCTTTCTTCATCACCCTAAATCAATCGAAATAAAGAAAAACATCCGTGACACAGCGTCCACGGATGCCTTCTGCAATCAGCCTCTGTATTTGCGTTTACGCGCTGCCTCGGACTTCTTTTTGCGGCGAACGCTCGGTTTCTCGTAATGTTCACGCTTGCGGACTTCGGCAAGTGTGCCGGCCTTTTGTGACATACGCTTAAAGCGGCGGAGAGCACTGTCGATCGACTCGTTTTTGCCGACCTTGATTTCATTTGCCATGCATTTCCCCTCCCTCCACGCGCGGAGTAGTTTCGCGCCAATAAATGACACGAACACATTATACCCTATGGAGATTATATGTGTCAATCATCGAACTAAAATTCTCATACAACACTCATTCTCAGTGGGCGGGCAATCAGCCGGGCGGCCATGTGAGCGCGCGTCCGCCAAGCAGATGGAAGTGCAGATGGCCGACCGTCTGTCCTCCTTCATCCCCCGTATTCACAACGAGACGGAACCCCTTGGCGTCTACGTTGCAGGAGCGTGCGATCGCCGGCACGACGTCCGTTAGGATATGCCCCGCCAGATCTCGATCTGCGGCGGTAAACTCCAAAATACTGCCGATATGTTTCTTCGGAATGATGAGCACGTGCTCCGGTGCCTGCGGTTCGAGATCGCGAAACGCGAGCACCGCATTGTCCTCATAGACCTTCGTCGCGGGAATTTCCCCCCGGGCAATCTTACAGAAAATACAGTCGGACATGGTATGCACTTCCTTTCTCATTCACTGCCTAATGGATTCGGCAGCAAGGCGAATTCTCCTGCATCACGCTGTTTCACATCGTCCCACATCTTCACTTCCTGTCCCGTATCGAGCAGGAAGAGGTAGCGTTCTTTTATCGGCGTTCCAAGGATGGCCTCCACAGCCTCACCGTAGAGGTCGATTTGGAATTGGTAGCGTGTCCGTGCCGCCTCCCCCGAGAGTCTGCGGTCCGTCTTATAGTCGAGGAGCACATAGTTCCCGTCTTCCTCTTCAAACAGCACATCGATGATGCCCTGCAGGAATATCTGATCGCGCTCGTCCTGCGCCTCCTTATAGTAACGCTGCGCGGACAGCAGCCTGCCGAACGGGAGCTCTCGATAGACGGCCTTTGCCGCACGCATACGACGCCCCAAACGAGAGGAGGCGAATTTCCAGACATGCGCGATATTGATGCTTTCGCGCTCCGCCTCCGTAAGTATCCCCTTCGCATGCAGCGCATCCGCCTGCCGTACAATGGCGTCGATATCGGCGGCATCCGCGAGATCAAGCTGCTGCATGACGGTGTGCATCGCAATGCCGCGTGCGCGCGGCGTGAGATACGTCCGCGATGTACTGCGGAGGAACTGCGGCATCTCCCATACGCCCGCATCGGTTTCCGCGGCACCCATCACCGGTATGAAAGGCGGCGGCAGTTCCTCCTCTTCGGATATACGCCGGCGTTTCAGTTCGGTCACGCTGGTCTTGGCATGAATATGCTCGGTTCCGCGGGCATCGTAGTGCCAGCTGAGAATCTCGGCTGCATGCGCAGCCTCTGCACTTGCCAGAAGCGGCTCGTCCGCGCGTACGGCAGAGAGGATGGAATTGCTGTCATCCGCTGGCTTTTGCTCTGCGGTACGCGCTCTCTCCTCCAGAATTCGCACATCGAAGCGCGCCTCCTCCGCGGCGCGCGGGTGCAGGGCGCGATCCGTATCTGCGCCGAAGAGCGCCGTGCCGTCCGGATGGCGCATGAGTGCAAGCGCGATCCAGTCGAGGTATGATTTCCCGCCGAGAATCGCCTCATCCGGCAGCGCGTCACGGTCCGCCTGCGCATATTTCAAACACCGCTCGCGTAGCTGCGTTAGGCCATCTTTGCCTCCGCGCGTGACATGCAGCGTGCCGGTGAGGATGAGCTTTTCCTGTGCGCGCGTCATGGCGACGTAGAGAATGCGCATCTCCTCCGCCTTGGATTCCCTCTTGATGGCCGCCTTCACGCGCCGCAGTGAGAGCGTATCATATTTCTGCCGTCCTGCCGCCGTATTTTCATAGATGCGCAGACCGATGCCCTCCCGCGCATGACAGAGAAGGTCCCCGCGCATATCCTGTTCGTTGAATGCACCGCCGATGTTGGCAAGGAATACGACGGGAAATTCGAGTCCCTTGCTCTTATGAATGGTCATGATGCGCACGACATTTTCACTTTCGCCGAGCGTTCGGGCGACGGAGAGATCCGTGCTGCGTCTGCGCAGGGCATCGATATAGCGAAGAAACTGAAAGAGTCCGCGCTCGTTCGTGCGTTCAAATTCTGCAGCACGGTCGATCAGCATGCGCAGATTTGCCTGACGCAAAAGGCCGCCGGGCAGCGCGCCTACATAGTCGTAATATCCCGTATCGCGATAGAGCATCGAAAGCAGCTCGGGCACGCTGTGTACGAGCGCGTATCTGCGCCAGCCGCGGATGCGGTCGAGCGCCGCCCGCGCCCGCTTGATCAGCGCAGCGGGCATATCGCCCCCTGGCTCTGCCGTCAGCGTATCGTAGATGCTTCCGTTCGGCGCATTGACGCGCAGGCGTGCCAGGTCCTCCATGCGCAGGCCGATCATCGGCGAGACGAGCACCGCGGTCAGGGCGGTATCCTGCCGCGCGTTGTCGAGTGATGCGAGCAGCGCAAGCATCATGCGAATCTCGCTCGATTCAAAGTAGCCGGCAGTTTCATCCGCATAGGCGGGGATGCCCACCGTGCGCAGCGCGTCGAGCAGAATATTCGCCCGCTCCTTCGCTGCACGCAGGAGAATCACAATATCGCTGTAGGCGAGCGGATGTCCGCCCTGCCCGTCGTGCACGATGCAGCCTTCCGCCGTAAGCGTGCGGATACGGCGTGCAATCCAACGCGCCTCCACCTCGAAGGCCTTCAGCTCTTCCACCGCCGTATCTTCCCCGTGTGCCTCTGCGGAATCATCCACATGGAGCAGATTCAGCTCCATCGGTCCCGCAAGAGATTTTCCGCCCGGCAGATCCTCAAACGTGCGCCCCGGGTTGAGCCGTGCCTTTTCATCGTATGCGATATCAACGGCGGCGGCGGTCATGATCTGTGAGAATATGCAGTTGATCGGCGCAAGCACTTCGGCGCGGCTGCGGAAATTCTCCGACATCGTGACCAGCATCCCCTCTGCCTGACCTCCGCGGTATGCCCGATACGTCTCTTGAAAAAGCGTCGGATCCGCGAGGCGGAACCGATAGATGCTTTGCTTCACATCGCCGACGATAAAACGATTGTCCCTGCGCGCGATCTGTCGCAGAATCCCCTCCTGGAGACCGTTCGTATCCTGGTATTCGTCCACCATGATGGCGTCGAAATGCGCCTGCAGTTCACGGGCAATCTCCGTGGGATCCGAAATTGTCGGATCTTCCTGTAGTTTTTCCGGGTGCACACATAGGAGCTTCAGTGCCGTGTGCTCGAGATCGCTAAAATCCAAAATACCGCGCGCCAGTTTTTCACGCCGAAAGGCACGGTGAAACTCTATGGTCAGACGCACGTAGCGGCGCATCTCCGCGTTCGCTCGATTCTCCGCCGCGCAGAGTTCCGCCGGCGTGCGGGGAAGCTGTGCGATATATGTATCCCATGCCGCGTGTATTTTCTCCGTCAGCTTTTTCAGCGCGGCGCCGATCTCGGGGGCGTGATCATCCACCGGCTTGCGCAGAATCTTCGACCGCGCCTTCTTTGCGGCCGCCGCATTGTCCAAGAGGCGCGTCCACGCTGCGTCTTCGCGTGTATGCGCGAACGACTGAACTGTGCCGGACAGTTTCTCGTAGATCTCCAGATTGTGCACGAGCGCGCCGCGGCACTTTTCCGCTGCCGCACGAAACGCATCCTCTCCCGACGAGAGGAGCGCTGTGGCCCGGCGGTAATTCCCACACAGGTCCGCAAGGATCTGCCAGAGTTCGTTCGTGAGCACGCAGAAATCTGCGCGCGCCCAAAAGGGCGTATTGTCCGGTTCGTTTCCCTGCGCCTCCAGCCACGTCTCTGGCGACGGCTGACTGAGCGAGAAGCTATGCAGGGCAAGCACTTTGCGCTGTAGCTGATCGTCCTCGCCCTTGGGGCCCCCGCAGGCATCGGCAAAGGCGAGAAAATCATCCGTATCGCCCGCATCTGCCGCATGACTGTATTTCTCTTCCAAGAGCTGTTCAAAGACCTCGTTTTTGAGCAGGCGGATCTCCTGCTCGCTTGCAAGGCGAAAATTCGGCGGAATGTCCGTTGCGTCGATATACGTCTGCAGAAGCCGCTGACAAAAGGAGTGAAACGTCGAGATGTCGGCGCCCGTCAAGAGGATGCGCTGCCGTTCGAGCGCCGCAATCTCAGCATCTGTATTTTGGGTGCCCTCCCGTTTCGCGGCAATCGCATCGATCTCCGCGTTGAGCGCCTGTTCAATGCGTTCGCGCATCTCGGCGGCCGCCGCCTTCGTAAAGGTCAGAACGAGCATCCGGTCGAGCGATACCTCCGCGCGCCGTACCTGCGCGATGATGCGCTCCACGAGCACGCGCGTCTTGCCGGAGCCGGCCGCCGCCGCGACGAGTACGTTCTGTCCGCGCGTTTCAATCGCCTTTTGCTGATCCGCGGTAAACCGCATCTCATGTGCCATCCGTCGTCACCTCTTCCCGCACCGCATCCGCGATCTCGGTCATCGCCGCCTGTGCGTCGTCCGAGATATCGTGATAGGAATCTCCCTGTTCGGGCGCGAAGCCGCAGACGGCACGGTAATCACAAAACGTACACGCATTTTGATCCTTGAACCGGTACGGCGCCGCCTGTATATTGCCGCGCAGGATGTCCTCAGCCGTCTCGCGCACAAGCACCGGCAGGAACGCGAGCAGCTGCCGGAACTCCTCACGCGCGCGCAGATGCTTCGCCGAGCTCTTGGAAAGGCTCCGGTCCTTATTGATGGAAACGCAGATATGATCCGCCAGCACGTCGATGCGGCGAACGATCTCCGCATCGTCGATCAGAAATCCCGTCAGCAGCAGTTCCTTTGAGACGGCTTCCCGCAGCTCCTCGTCGCTGAGCCGGACCGCTTTCTTGACGATCGGATTGACCACCGGCGCATAGAGCATGCCCGCGGGGAAGCTGTCCGTACCATGCAGCAGACCGCGCACGACATAGAGGTAGAGGAGCAGCTGCATCTTCAGCCCGTGACGGATCTCGGGCAGCTGCAAAGATATGGCGCCCGTCTTGTAGTCGAGAACGATGTAATACGCCTCGTCCTCCGTCACGTCGAAGCGGTCGATCTGTCCGCGCAGGGAGAGGGTCATGCCGCCCGCAAGCGGGAACTCTGCAATCGGAACGCCGTCGTCATGCCTGCCGAAACTGATTTCAAAGCCATACGGCCGGAACGAGGATGCGGCTGCCCATGCGGTCAGATGC
>CAUQAR010000108.1:0-5935 GCA_963515775.1 uncultured Selenomonas sp.
ACCGTGGGGCGTGCGGAGCAGGCCGCGACGCGTCTGCGCCTCATCGTGAACGATAAATCCCTCATCGACGAGAAGGCGATCGAGAACATCGACGGTGTGAAGGGGCAGTTCTTTGCGGCTGCGCAGTATCAGATCATCCTCGGTACGGGCTTCGTCGATAAGGTCTACGCGGCCTTCATCGCGGGGACGAATCTCGCGGGCGCATCGAATAGCAAGCAGGAGGCGTACGATCAGATGACGCCGCTGCAAAAGATTTCGCGCACGCTCGGCGATGTGTTCGTTCCGATCATTCCCGTGCTCGTTGCCACCGGGCTCTTCATGGGCCTGCGCGGCATGGTGCAGAGCCTCGGCATCGAGATGAACGAGAATCTCGTGCGTATGAGTCAGATATTGACGGATACGGCCTTTGCATTCCTGCCGGCCCTCGTCTGCTGGTCGACGATGAATCGGTTCGGCGGCACGCCCGTCATCGGTATCGTGCTCGGACTCATGCTCGTGGCGCCGCAGCTGCCGAACGCCTACGCGATCGCATCGGGCGACGCGGCGCCCATCACGATGGACCTGTTCGGGATTCCCATTCCTGTCGTCGGCTACCAAGGCTCGGTGCTGCCGGCCCTCGTTCTCGGCATCTTTGCGGCGCGCCTGCAAAAATGGTTTAAGACGTTCGTCCCCGATATCGTCGATCTCATCGTGACGCCGTTCCTCACGCTGCTCGTCTCCATGCTGCTCGGCCTGCTCGTCATCGGGCCGATCATGCACACGCTGGAGATCGGCATCTTCGGCGCGGTGCGCGCCTTCCTTGAGCTCCCGTACGGTATCGGCGGCTTCATCGTCGGCGGGGTCCATCAGGTGATCGTCGTCTTCGGCGTGCATCATGTGTTCAACGCGCTCGAGGTGCAGCTCCTTGCAACGACCGGAGTGGATCCGTTCAACGCCATCATCACAGGGGCGATCGTCGCACAGGGCGGCGCTGCGGTCGCCGTCGCTGCGCGTACACGCGACGCGAAAAAGCGCGCCCTCTACATCTCCTCGGCGGTGCCCGCATTCCTCGGCATCACGGAGCCCGCGATCTTCGGCATCAACCTGCGCTTTATGAAGCCCTTCATTTACGGCCTCGCGGGCGGCGCGTGCGCCGGCGCCGTGGCCGGATTCCTCCATCTCGCGGGGACGGGCATGGGCATCACGGTGCTGCCAGGGACGTTGCTCTATCTGGATCACCTCGCTGCGTACATCCTCGTCAATGCGGTCGGCTTTGCCGTTGCGTTCGGTCTGACCTTCACATTCTTTCGCCCGGAGGAGTGAGCGCTGTGGAGCATTTTGACAAACGGGACATCGATGCGCGGCTCGCGGCGGGGTTCCCGCTGACGCACCGCTGGCACAACCGGCTGCGCATCGAGATGCCGTTCGGACTCATCAACGATCCGAACGGCCTGGCCCATCATAACGGCGCATATCATATTTTTTGCCAGTGGAATCCCTTCGGCTGCGCGCACAAGAATAAATCGTGGGCGCATACGACGACACGCGATTTCTGCACCTATACGATGCCGACGCTTGCACTCTGGCCGAGCGACGTGCACGATAAGGACGGCTGCTACTCGGGCTGCGCTGCGGAGGAAGACGGGCGCCTACGCGTCCTCTATACCTGCAACGCGAAGGACGCGGCCGGAAACCGCAGCTCCGCGCAGCGCTTCGGCACGCTCGTACGCGGCGCGGTGCAAAAGGAAGAAATCATCATCGCGGGGCCGCCGGAGGGCTTTACGGCACATTTCCGCGATCCCTATCTCTTTGTACGGGACGGCACGCGGCATCTCGTGATCGGTGAGCAGACGGCGGACGAGCGCGGCTGCGTCCTCGTGTATCGCGAGCAGCCGTACGGCTGGGAATGCCTCGGCGAGCTGAAGACGCAGCTGAAGGACTTCGGCTATATGTGGGAGTGCCCGAATCTGCTCTCCTTCGGCGATGCCGATGTGCTCGTCTTTTGTCCGCAAGGCGTCCCGGCGCGCGCGTATGACCGGCAGAATCTCTATCAGGCGGGCTACATCGCGGGGCATACCTCGCTGGACGCCATGGAGATGTTGATGCACGGCCGGTTCAAGGAGCTTGACCATGGCTTTGACTTTTACGCGCCGCAGGTCATGACGCACGAGGGGCGGCACATTCTCATCGGCTGGATGGGCATGCCCGAGCGCGACGAGGATTACCCCTCGCGCACGGAGGGGTGGATGCACAGCCTCACGTTGCCGCGCGTGCTGACGCTGCGGCAGGGGCATATCTTCTCAGAACCCGTCAGAGAGCTGAAGGCCCTGCGCCACCGCGAGACCGAGCGGACGCTCGAGGCGGCGGGGGAGAGCGAATTCAGCACGACCCTTTACGATCTCACGGAGATCATCCTCGACCTTACGATGGGCGATGCGTACACAGTCTCTGTGGAGCTCCTCTTCGGGCTCGAAAAACTCGCTTTGCGCTACGATCGGCTCGCGCAGGTCATGACGATCGACCGCACGGGCATGAAGCGCGGCGGGCGCGGTACGCGCCGGTTCAAACTGTACGCCGAGCGGACCCTCTCCATGCGTATCTACGTCGACCACGGTGCGGTGGAGGTGTTCTTCCAGCACGGCGAGGAGGCTGCGGCGATCGCCCTCTTTCCCGAAAAGAATATTCGACCGACCATGCGTATCTTCTCCGATGTCGACATGCAGCAGATCTCAGGTGTCCTCTGGGAACTCGAACCGCTGCATTTCGAGGGAGAGCGCGGCGGCTGACTGCATGATCCCTGCGCGGTGCGCAGGGATCATGCTTCATACCTACGCAGAAAACGTACGGCGGACTTTTTCCCCTGTTCTATTTTTCCGGCCGCGCCGGTTTCTACGGCAGCTGAAGATATCCATTTTTTGCCAAATAATGTCTGCACTGCCTCTATCATAATCCCGCAGGCATATAAGTCTTTTTCCTCCGTAATGGCCCGCATAAATAAGGGGCTTTTTTCTTGCAGCACACGTTGCTGTACGCTATGGAATGACATCTGCATAAGACTTGCCGCAGACCATGCCCGACAAAGCGGATCGTCATCGTGGAGCATGCAATGTGTCAAGTAATCAATTTCTTTTGACGAACCGACCCAGCCGAAAGCGATGATGACCTTGCGGCGGAGAACGGGATCATTTGTATCTAAAAGTGAAACAAGAGTCGGAATCAGCCTGCTGCAAAATGATACATAAAAATCTCTATGCCGTGATTTTGAAAGAATATCCGCGATCAGAAAGGCCGTATATATTCTTATTTTTTCGTCGTTCATTTGAGCCAGGCGGCCAAATAAAAAATCGATCCCTTCGCGTCCGTGCTGCGCAAATCCGTTTTCTAAATGCAGCCGGTTATCGTCTGCCCAGTCTTTACAAATAAGCGCATAATGATACGCGATCTCTTGACTGCCGGCTAAATCGGCTGTAAATGCAATCCTTTTATCGAGAGGGAAATTTTCTTTTTCTAAATCAAGATACTGTGTTTGTAAATCTTCTTTCGTAAGGTTCCTACGGCGCATCCGCTCCGCTTCAATTTTTTGTAAAATCTGATCGGCTGTACCTGGCATTACTTTGATCCCCTGTTGGTGGGCTGCTTCGACGCCGTCGCCTTCAGTGATTCGGTATACGGCGCGCGCAGGACGCCGTATTCTGTGATGATCGCGGTGATGAGGCTGTGGTCGGTGACGTCGAACGCGGGGTTGTAGACGTCGATGTCCTGCGGCGCCATGCGCGATCGGTACCACATGTCGGTGACTTCCTCCGGGGGGCGCTGCTCGATCTCGATGTCCGCGCCCGTCGGGGTGTTGCGGTCGATCGTAGAGGACGGCGCGCAGATGTAGAAGGGGATACCGTAGTGCCGCGCGAGGATGGCGACGCCGGAGGTGCCGATCTTGTTCGCCGTATCGCCGTTCGCGGCGACGCGGTCGCAGCCGACGAAGACCGCCTGGATTCTGCCGCTCGCCATGAGGGCGGACGCCATGTTGTCGCAGAGCAGGGTGACGTCCATGCCCGCCGCGCTGAGCTCGCAGGCGGTGAGCCGCGCGCCTTGGAGCAGCGGGCGCGTCTCGTCCGCGTAGATTTTGAACCGGTAGCCCTTTGCGTGACCGAGGTACATGACGGCGGTCGCCGTGCCGTATTTTGCCGTGGCGAGCCGGCCCGCATTGCAGTGCGTGAGCAGGCCGTCGCCGGGGCGCACGAGCGGGAGCGCATGCCGGCCGATGCGCCGGCAGATGTCAATGTCCTCTTCCTTGATGCGCAGCGCTTCGCCGCGCAGGAGCGCACGAATCTCGGGGACGGTTTTTTCGGCATTGTCTTTGACAACGGCCTCCATGCGGTTCAGTGCCCACGAGAGATTGACGGCGGTCGGGCGCGATGAATTGAGATAATCCGCGGCCGCATGGAAACGTTTGGCAAACGCGGCGTAGTCGTCGGTGTCGATTGCAAGGGCGGCGAGGTAGACGCCGATGGCGGCGGCGTCGCCGATGGCCGGCGCACCGCGCACCTTGAGCTCTTTGATCGCCGCCCAGATTTCCTCCTGCGTCTTTAGATGCAGATATGCCGCGCGGTTCGGCAGCGCGGTCTGGTCGATGATGACGAGGGCGTTCTCCGCTTCGTTGAGTGCGACCGTTTCCATATCGAGAATATTTTCTGCCATTGCTCCTCCTCTTTTCATGGTGCGGATATGTTTCTCATTATGCGCTGCCGAGTTCTTTCGGGTAAGCCCACCGGGCGAGTTCTTCGGCGGAGATGGCGTCCGGTTCTTTGCCGAGTACGGTGAGCGTGCGATAGTAAATCTCTGCGAGTTCTTCGACGTAGCTCGCCTTCAGAAGCGCTTCTTTTAGACGATCCGCGACGGCGACGACGCCGTGCGCCTGCATGAGCGCGACGTCGGAGATGCGAAGCGGTGCGAGGACGTTTTCCGCCGCCGCGCGTGTGCCGGGACGGCCGTAGGGGGCGACCGGGATATGGCCCTCTTTGCAGCCGAGCGTGAAGAGTTCGTAAACAATGGCGGGAATGGGCTTGTTCATGACGGCAAAGGCCGTCGCCGCCTTCGAGTGGGTATGGGCGACGGCCGATACGTCGGGCCGGGCGCGATAGATCGCGATGTGCATGAGCGCTTCGCTCGTGGGCCTTGTGTCGTGCAGCGATTCGATCGTTCGCCCGTCCATATCGATGACGACGATGTCGTCCGCGGTCATCTCCGTGCGGTCCATGCCCGTCGGCGTGATGCAGATGCAGGCGCTTTCCCGGTCCAGCACGCTGAAATTCCCGGCGCGGTGTTTGCAGAGTCCGTCGCGCTCGGCCTGCAAGGCATAGCGGCGGACGATTTCTTTTTGCTGTTCCAGCATGATGGGCCTCCTCCGGTTCTTCTTTTCTATATTTTAGCGAAAATGGAGCGGGCATGGCAAGGGCTTTTTTCATGCGTATGGAAAACGCTGCGTGAAAGATAAAAAGTTTGACTTTTATTGGGAATGGTTTATAATATACACTATAAAAAGGACGCGGCGGGACTTTACCGCGGCGCCGTAGACTAGGGATTTTACAGGGGGTATTTTTATGGCAGTAAAAGTTGCTATCAACGGTTTTGGTCGTATCGGCCGTCTCGCGTTCCGTCAGATGTTCGATGCTCCCGGCTATGAGGTCGTCGCGATCAACGATCTGACGAGCCCGACGATGCTTGCACATCTCCTGAAGTATGACTCCACGCAGGGGCGTTATAAGTATGCGGATTCGGTCGAAGACGGCGATGGTTTCATCAAGGTCAACGGCAAGAAGATCAACATCTATGCACAGGCGGATGCATCCCAGATCCCCTGGGGCAAGCATGATGTCGATGTTGTACTCGAGTGCACGGGCTTCTACACGGCAAAGGCAAAGGCTGAGGCGCATCTGAAGGCGGGTGCGAAGAAGGT
>CAUQAR010000109.1:0-5897 GCA_963515775.1 uncultured Selenomonas sp.
CCGCGCGATGGCGGAGAACAACCCCACCTCCATCACCGCCGTCGTCATGAACCCAAAGACCGGCGAGATCCTAGCGATGGCGTCGCGGCCCTCCTACAATCCAAATAAATTCTGGGAATACCCGCAGGAGAACTGGAAGAACCGCGCCGTCTCCTTCATCTACGAGCCCGGCTCGACCTTCAAAGCGATCGTCGCAGGCGCGGCGCTCCAAGAGGGGATCGTCACACCGAATCAAGTCTTCATGGATCCCGGCTACGTCATGGTCTCGGGCAAACGCATCCAGAACTGGAACAATGAGAGCTACGGCGCCGTCACCTTTACCGACATCGTGAAGAACTCGCTCAACACGGGATTCGCGCAGGTCGGACTCTCGCTCGGCGCGGAAAAGCTCATGCGATATACGCGCCTCTTCGGCTTCGGCGAGCCGACGGGCATCGACCTGCCCGGCGAAGAGGAAGGCATCCTCTTCAAGGCGGAGGATATGCTCGACTCGGACATTGCGACAACCGCCATCGGACAGAGCATCGCCGTGACGCCCTTGCAGCTCGTCACCGCCATGTCGGCGATCGCCAACGGCGGAACGCTCATGCGCCCGTATATCGTGCGCGCCATACGCAATCCCGATGGCTCCACCTACGAAGAACGGCAGCCGCAGGAGATCCGCACCACCTTGCAGCGCGACGTCGACCGGACGCTCATCGGCCTCCTCGAGCAGGTCGTCTCCTCGGGCGGCGGCGCCAAGGCGGCCGTCAAGGGATACCGCATCGCGGGCAAGACGGGGACCGCGCAGAAGATCCGGCGCGACGCGTCGGGCTACATGGAAGGGCGGTATATCGCATCGTTCTGCGGGTTTGCGCCCGTGGAGGATCCCGCCTTTACCGTGCTTGTCATGATCGACGACCCGCACGGCGGCAACTTTTACGGCGGGCAGATCGCGGCACCTGTCGCTGCGCGCATCTTTACACAGCTCCTGCGTTATGCGCATATCGAACCGTCGAGCAATCCCTTTACAGGAGCGGCCGAGGAAACGAAGCCCGCGCAGTATGCGGCGGACAGGCAGCAGCTCGCGTCCGCCGCCGCGGCGCCCGAGGGCAAGGCCATCGTGCCCGACTTCACGGGACTCTCCATCCGCGAAGCCGCGCGGCTCGCACAGGAACGCGGCCTCTCCTTCGAGAGCGAGGGAACGGGCGCGGCCGTGCGTCAGTCGCTCAGCGTCAATGACATCGTCGATCAGGGGGCGCGCATCAAAGTCTATTTCGAGCCGACATGACGCGCGCACATCACGATATAATGATGAAATCATTTGAAAAGGTTGAAAAAACAGCAAAATACGTTATAATGGAGGCGTATCGACAACAACGAAGACGATAGGAGCAAAGCTATGATCGGTGTTATCATTGGGGGGCACGGCGGCCTGCCGCAGGAACTGCTGCGTGCCTGCGAGATGATCTGCGGCACCCAGAAGAATATACGCACCGTGTCGTTTCAGATCGGTGAGGATACGGATCTCGTACGCCGGCGCTATGAGCAGGCCATCGCGGAGCTCGACTGCGCGGACGGCGTGCTCTTTCTCTGTGATCTCTTCGGCGGGAGCCCGTGCAACGAAGCCGGCCGCATGGCCGTCCTGCGCGAGGACTACGGCGTGCTCACGGGCGTGAACCTGCCGCTGCTCGTCGCGCTGACGTCGAGCAAAAATAAACTCGACGGCAGCCTGCCCATGCGCGATCTCATCGCTGCGGCCGAAAAACTCGCGCACGAGGGCATCGAGCGTCTGCACGCAGACGATATTGACGACGAGAAGGCGGCCGGCCGCGCGCTTTGATTTTTTGACAGCATCGCTGTCCATCCGACGGGTGGGCGGCGCATTTTTCTTTTTGAGACTCTTGACAGCATGAGAAAATCAGTATATAGTATAAACATACTTTTTAGATATGTTTAGTTTGGATCGTTCTAAGGATAAAGGGGACATGAATCATGGCAAATATTTACGGGAGCGTCACAGAACTGATCGGGCATACGCCGCTACTCGCGGCAAAGTCGTTCGCCGCGGCGCACGGCCTCAAGGCGAATCTCCTCGTCAAGCTCGAGTATTTCAATCCTGCCGGCTCGGTCAAGGACCGCATCGCGATCGCGATGATCGAGCAGGCGGAGAAGGACGGCAGGATCGCGCCCGGTGCGACGCTGATCGAGCCGACGAGCGGCAACACGGGCATCGGCATCGCCTCCGTCGCGGCCGCGCGCGGCTACCGGGCCATCCTCACCATGCCGGAGACCATGAGCATCGAGCGGCGCAACCTGCTCAAGGCATACGGCGCCGAGATCGTCCTCACGGACGGATCGCAGGGCATGAAGGGCGCGATCGCCAAGGCAGAGGAACTCCAGCGCACAACGCCGAACGCCTTCATCCCCTCGCAGTTTGAGAACCCTGCCAACCCCGCGGTCCATGAGCGTACGACAGGCCCCGAGATCTGGGCGGATACGGACGGCGCCGTCGACGCGTTCGTCGCGGGCGTCGGTACGGGCGGCACCGTGACGGGTGTCGGCCGTTTCCTCAAGAGCAAAAACCCCGGCATCCACGTCGTCGCCGTCGAGCCTGTGGATTCGCCCGTCCTCACGGGCGGCAAGCCCGGCCCGCACAAGATCCAGGGCATCGGTGCGGGATTCGTACCGGCGACGCTCGATACGAACGTCTACAACGAAGTCATCCGCGTCAGCAACGACGACGCCTTTGCCTACGGCAAGGAGTTCGCGCGCCGCGAGGGCGTTCTCATCGGCATCTCCTCGGGCGCTGCGCTCGCGGCAGCCGTCGAACTCGCAAAGCGTCCCGCGTACGAGGGAAAGACCGTCGTAGCGCTCCTCCCGGACGGCGGCGACCGCTACCTCTCGACGGATCTCTTTCAAGACAGATAAATAGATCGGCACCGGATACGACGGGGCTGCCACACAACGAAAGGTGTGGCAGCCCCGTTTCACATGTCCATATCGGCGCGGCTTCCCCATGAGGCAAAAAGCCTTGCGGGGGAAGAGGTCCTATGCTATACTGAGATAAGATTAATTTTAACTGAGAATCATCGGGCGTGGGGGAGGTCATTATGGCAAAATTTTGCATGGGATGCGGCAGACCGCTGCAAGAGGGAGAGAACTTCTGTACCGGCTGCGGCAGGCGCGTCGAACCCTCGCCCGCGGTGCCGAACGGCATGCGGCAGGGGGCGGCGCCGCCGTCGATGCACCTCCCGCCGCCGCCCTTTGCGTACCCGCATGCGCCGATGCCGGCACAGCGATCGAGCGGGAATGCGCAGACGTTCATCATCATCGGCGTCGTGATCCTCGCCCTTGCCGCCATCGGCGGGGCGGCCTATCAATTCCTCTCGGATCGGCCCGCCGCGCGGCAGACGCAACCGCGGCCGGCGCAGCCACAGCCGGCGCAAACGCCGCGGCAGACCGAGACGGTGCAGGCATCAAGCCCGGAAGCTGCCGCGCGGCTCGCGGCATTCGTCCGGGAGAAGGACGATATCGACATTAAGATCGGCGAGACGGCCAATCGACTGAATCGGCATCTCGGCAGTAATCCGAATTTCCGCGGCGCAGATTATCTCAAAAATGACACGAAGAACGTGCTTGACCGCGTCGAGCAGAACCGGCGCGATCTACAGGCGCTGGATGTCGGCGCGGCGGACCGGGAGAAGAAGGAAGCGCTGCTCCGCCTGTTTGCGCTCGAGGGGGACCGCATCCGCGGGCTGTATAAAGGCGTCGTCGACAGCCAGAACGGCGGGGACTACAGCCTCGGATTTCAGAGCGGGACGCAGGCGTCCTATGCCTTTGACGATGCGAACACCGCGTTCCGCCAGCGGTTTCCGAACTGACGGGAGGGCGAAGTGCATAGACGCAGCTGTCTCATCCTGACCGCGGCGCTCCTCGGGCTGCTCGTTTTGCTCGCCTATTTCCTGTGGGGGCGGGACGCGGCGCCGCCCGCGGAGATCGAAGCGCCGCCGCCCGCCGGGACGGAAGACGCCGGCGGGGAAGAGGCGCCGCATAGAGGCGATGCCGCATATGCGGAGATCGCGCAGCGTGCGCCGCAGATTACCGCAGAGGATGGTGCGGATTTTCAGGTGTACATCGCCTTCCAAGGCTGGAATAAACCCTTCGTTTTGAACAGCCGGCCGCGTTCCTCTGCGAGTATCATTAAGCTTTATATTTTGGGTGCGGCGTATGAACTTGCAGAGCGAGGGGACTTAAATCTTGACCGTCAGGTGAAAGTCAGTCGTGCGGATATGGTTGGCGGCGCGGGCAGTATCAGCGGACAGGTAGGCGAACCGGTGTATTCTGTATACGCTCTGCTGACGCACATGATCACAGAGAGCGACAACACGGCAACCAATGTTCTGCTGGATATCATCGGGATGGACGTGGTTCAGGATTTCATTGTGCGTCATGGTTTTTCCGATACGGTCGTGCAGCGCAAGATGATGGACTTTACGGCGCTGCGGGAGGGGCGCGACAACCTCACCTCCGCGCGGGATGTGGGCAGATTTTTTTCGTTGCTGCGTGCGGGCCGGCTCGTCAGCCCGGCGGCAGACCGCGCGATGGCGGGCATCCTCCTCGATCAGACCGATCGGGAGTGCCTGAACGCCGCCATCCCGGATGCTCGCATCGCGCATAAGACCGGAGAACTCGCGGGCGTCTATCACGATGCCGGCATCGTCTATCATGGGGCCGACAGCTATGTCCTCTGTATCATGACGAACGACAGCCCCGGCCGCAGACACACCCTTGCCGTCATGCGCAGGATCGCCGCGATGGCGGACGAACAGTTCCGGAGATACCGTGATAAAGGGGGCGATTGATGGACGATAGATGACAGCGCTGTTGAATGTTTGATAGGAGGAAGAATACCATGCAAAGAACATTATCTGTACTGATTGGCCTCGTTGTCCTGCTGACAGCATCGGCAGCATTTGCCGAGTATCCGAAGTATCTGGGCGGTGACCGCAACTACATCCTCTGTGACGGGCACATGGGTGTGGGCTTCTATGTAGACCGCAGCTCTTTGAATGTGCAGAAGTATGACCGCCGCAGTACATCATCTCTATCAAGGTTATATCCGTGGAAAATGCGGACAGGGGCAGTACGGAGATGGGCAGAGTACAAACAAAGCGGTTTTTCTACAACTATGACCTGCGTCAGATGTATGTTGCACGGGACGGCAATGAGGACTGGCGCTATTTGAACCCCAAAGGCTCATGGGCGGAGACGGGCGTCGTTATGCCTGCGGGAGAGATGGCGTTTGCCTTGGCATATCATCTGAAGTTCTATGGGAAAACGGCATCTTTTGAGGATTCGTTTTATGACCGAATCTGATGGTCGGTGTTTGGAAGCAAATTATATCTCGACCAAGAAGGAGTGAATTGTCATGAAGAAGATATATACGGTGATGCTGTTGGTTGTCACGGTTCTCTTTTCATGTACGCTTTCCGCAAATGCAGCGTCGGTGACAGTATATGCAGGGAAAGGCGTGGAGGTCTATGCGGACGCATCATCGAAATGGTATACGGGAGATGCGGGCGGAGTTAATGTTACGTTTGCGCGTGAGAGTGCCGGTACGGTGAATTATACATTCAATCGAACGAGTTCGGGATGGAACTACGATATCAGCCCGAATGCACCGAGCTATGCCAGTGCCAATACGATTGTCAAAGCGATTCTGAAATATGTCAGAACGGGGGAAGTGACAATCGAGTATAATCCAAGCTAACATCTATCAAGTAGTAGAACAAAAAGACCACTGTCATGATATGCATGGCGGCGGTCTTTTTGCTAGACAGGATATTAAGATTATTGATTGTCGGGATTGTCAAGTAAAGTGTGTAAGTTTTTATAGAGTAGGTTGATACTTTCGG
>CAUQAR010000110.1:0-5867 GCA_963515775.1 uncultured Selenomonas sp.
CTCGGTACGGGGGCGGGTGTGATCCCGCTCCTCATTGCGGATCGCGTGCGTGCGATGCTGGCCGTCGAGCTGAATCCCGTGCAGGCGCAGCTTGCCGCGCGGAATGCTTTGCTGAACGATCTTTCGGATAAGATTACAGTGCGGGAAGGGGACTATCGCGATCCGTCCGCACTTTTTGCGCCCACGTCGTTCGATCTCGTCTTCGCGAATCCGCCGTATCGTCCCGTACACAGCGGCGCGCTGAGTAAGGGCGAAGCGCGTGCGACAGCGCGGCATGAGATTACGGCGACGCTCGCAGACACGGTGCGTGCGGCTGCGTATGCGCTGCCCCACGGCGGACGATTCGCGATGGTCCATCTCCCGGAGCGGCTCGGCGAGATCATCCTCGCGCTGGACGCGGAGAAATTTGCCGTGAAGCGCATGCGTTTCGTTCAGCCGCGCGCGGATCAGGGGCCGAATCTCGTGCTGATCGAATCGGTCAAAGGGGCCGCGCGCACGGGCATGCGGCATCTCCCGCCGCTGATCGTCCGCACGGCGGACGGCTATACGGAGGAGATTCGCCGCATCTACGGCGGCAGCATGTAAAGAGTGACGTAAAAAAGGTGTACCTGCACGCGTTCGTGTGCCGTACACCTTTTTTTGTGCCTTTCGAGGGATTGTGCCGCAGGATTAATGCCGTTTTCCTTCGGCCTTTGCCATAAACTTTTCCGATGCGACGGCAAAGCGCTCGTGTGTGCCGGTGCCGATCTCCTCGCGCGCATCATACGCCGTGACCTTGAGACTGATTTTGCGCCCGTTGATTGTCGTGACTGCGGCGACGGCACGAACGGAGAGCCCGACGGGGGTGGCCGCGCGATGCGCGATCGAGAGCGCGGTGCCGACCGTCGTCCAGCCCGCGGGGCATTCTCTTTGGCACAGCTCCGCCGCCGCGCGCTCCATCAGAGCCGCCATGCAGGGCGTCGCATAGACGTCGAGCGACCCGCTGCCGACGACGCGCGCCGTTTTGTCCTCTGTGACCTCGCTGTGTACTTCATGCGTCATGCCGACGGCAATACTGCTTGTAAATTCCATGAGAACTCCTTTCTCGTTCTGTTTGTCAGATCTATGCGCCTTTTAGAGGAGCGCTTTGTATTTTCCTCGTTCCGCCTTTGGGATGGAGAGGACGTCCATCGCCTTTTCTGCCGTGAGTTCGAGATTTTTCATGATCGACTTGATGGAGAAGATGCGTTCCGACTCTTTTCCCTGCTGCATCCCCTGCTGCATCCCTTCCGTATGTGCTTCTGTCTTGACTTCATCAGTGATCCTTTTTATGATTTTTTCTGCCTCGGTCATTTGTGCCGCTCCTTTCACATCATATTTAAAGTGGCTCGTACGGCGTGCAAGTACGTCATAGAACATTTCTTCCGGGCGCTTGCATCGAAAATCGTGCATCAGCTTTCCGAGCGGCGTGTCTGTATCCGTGCCTGCGCTGTTGACGTAGACGATATGCGAGCCGTCGTTGAAGCTGGCGTCAGTTCCTTCAATGGTACGATGAATCCGATAGATTGGCCGGCCGTAACCGAGCACATCGGTTTCCGTGATGAAGATGACATAGGATTCCGGCAGATGTTCATAACTTTTGCCCTCGGCCAGCGTGTTGGCGTCCATGATACTGCTGTTGTATCGCGCACGGCGTTCTGACGCACCGCTGCCGGCACGCTGTATTTCAATATTGAACTCCTGTCCGTCCGCAAAGGCGTGAATATCGAGACGTACGCTGTGTCCCTGCAAATTTTTAATCGTGTCCTGCGTGATCACTTTCTCCGCGCGAAGCGCCGGATTATTTAGGATAATTTGTATCACAAGGTTCACGCATTCCAAATTGTCTTGAAACACCGCCGTCATAAAAGCGTCGTCAAGGAGACAGAACGCATCAATCGCCGCACGATAACGACGCCGTCGTGCCTCCCGTTCATGTTGTGTCATGGCTTCCTCCCTCTACATTTTACCGTATTCAAAATTCTTATGCAACAGTGTATCTAAAAGAAAACAGGATGCCGCTGTATACAGAATAATTTGCAGTGGATAGTTGCGTGCGGAAACGAATCGTTCTATAATAAGGGACGCCCGCAAGGGCGGACATCCGTAATTAAGAGGTGATACGAGTGAGTGAGACATACAGTGTCGCCATCAGCTATGGCGACGTTCTCGGCTGGATTGACTATGACGGCGCGGCACGGTCGGCCGCTGTCAATTTGGATGATGAGAAGGGGCGTCGCGCGGTGGAGGAGTTCCTTGCCGCACCGCATGAGATCGAGGTGCCGCATGAGACACTGATGGACTTTACGAAAGAAGCCGTCACGCCGCTTGCGGACCGGGAGAGCTTTGAGCTCGCGCTGACGCGCCTGTGGAATGAGACGGGCGTACAGGTCGATTGGTCGCGGCCGGTGGACTATGTGAAGGCGCACCCGCATTACTGAGGACAGCGGTTTCCTCAATGGTTTTACGCCGTTTTAGGGAAACGGCGGGAGGAGTATTTATGACACGAATTGGTATTTTGGGCTATGGGAATCTCGGACGCGGCGTCGAGTACGCCGTGCAGGCAAATGCGGATCTGGAGCTTGTCGTGGTCTTTACACGGCGCGATCCCGCGTCGGTCAAAGTGCGCTCGGGCGTGCCCGTCGTTTCCGCAAGCGCGGCGGCGGATTGGAAGGATAAGGTGGACGTGCTGATTCTCTGCGGCGGGTCGGCGACCGATCTGCCGGAGCAGACGCCGGCCTTTGCAAAGCTATTCAATGTGGTGGACAGTTTCGATACGCACGCGAAGATCCCCGCGCACTTCGCGGCGGTGGATGCGCCGGCAAAGGCGACGGGCCATATCGGCATCATTTCGGTCGGCTGGGATCCGGGCATGTTCTCGCTCAACCGCGTTTACGGCAATGCGATCCTGCCGGGCGGCACGGACTACACGTTCTGGGGCCGCGGCGTCAGCCAGGGACACTCCGATGCGATCCGCCGCATTCCGGGTGTGAAGGATGCGAAGCAGTACACGGTGCCGGTCCCTGCGGCGCTCGAGGCCGTGCGCAGCGGCTCGAATCCGACGCTCTCGACGCGCGAGAAGCATACGCGCGAGTGCTATGTCGTCCTCGAAGCGGGGGCGGACGCCGCGGCTGTGGAGAAGGCGATCGTGACGATGCCGAATTACTTCTCGGACTACGACACGACGGTGCATTTCATCAGTGAGGAAGAGCTGAAGCGCGACCATGCGGGTCTTGCGCACGGCGGTTTCGTCATTCGCTCGGGCGCGACGGGCAAGGGCGGCGAACACAAGCATGTGATCGAATACAGCCTGAAGCTCGATTCAAACCCGGAGTTCACGGCGAACGTGCTCGCGGCCTATGCGCGCGCGGCCCATCGGCTCGCGTCCGAGGGCGCGACGGGCTGCAAGACGGTGCTCGACATCGCGCCTGCTTATATCTCTGCAAAGAGCGGCGAGGAGCTGCGCAGCGCGCTGCTGTAAAATTTTATAACGCATGATAAAAGTGTCTCACGCGGCTTTGCCGTACGAGACACTTTTTGTGTTTTGTGGTAAGATAGGGAATATGATTTGACAATGCGGAGGAAACGGATATGGGCCTGCTCAAAAAAATCTTTAGCAATGCGGTAAAGCCGCAGGGGCTTGTCGGAAAATTTGTGGTCAGCATCATGAACCGCGGGCACGCGCCGATCGCGGCGTGGGGCTTTTCACATCTCTCGCTGCGCGGCGATGAGGACGCGCTCGACTGCGGATGCGGGGGCGGGGCGAATATCGCGCGGTTTCTCCGCGCGCTCCCGCGGGGGCATGCGACGGGCCTCGACTATTCCGAAGTGGCAAAAACACGACAACTCAACGCTACCGCGATTGCGGCGGGGCGCTGCGAAGTCGTTCAATGCGCTCTTCCGGAAATGCCGTTTGGGGACGAACGCTTCGACGTTGTGACGGCATTCGAGACGATCTACTTTTGGCCCGAGATAGAGGACTGTTTCCGCGCGGTGCTGCGCGTGCTAAGGCCGGGCGGGGTGTTTATGATCACGAACGAGGCGGGCAAGAAAAGTGAGAAGAGTCTCAAGTGGACGAAGATCGTCGACGGCATGACGATCTATACGGCGGAAGAACTCGAAGAACTTTTGACGCGCGCGGGATTTGTGTGCGTGGAGACGGATGGCAGCGCAAAGGACGATCGGCTGAATGTAAGAGCCTATAAATAATCGGAGTGCAGATCGACGCAGAGAGGAGGCACGCGCATGGCGATCACGCCACCCACCCCGCCGACGCCGCCCACGCCGCCAAAGATCACGATCGGCGACGCGGCCCGGGACGCAGAGCATAGTACGACGCATACGACGGCCGACGCACAGGCGGAGCAGCAGGCGCGGGATGCCGTCGCGCAGGGGGGCGGCGCGCTCTCAAAGACGACGACAGGCACGGCGGACCGTGCGAAGGTGGGGCAGAATGAACGGCCGAATGCGTCGGCGCGCGCGGATGCCGCGGACGGTGACCGCGTGGACACGGCGCGTACGCGCGTGGACCACGGCACCAAAACCGAGGGACAGACGGGGGCGGACGTGGCGAACGGGCTCGATACTGCACAGGAGAATGCGGCGCTGCGCAAACAGCTCGGGATCGGGGAAGACGGGCAGAGCACGCAGACGCCCGCGCAGCCCCCGCAGTCCTATACGGCGGCGAGCGGTCTCTATTGGGCCGGGATGATCGCCCTTGCGCTCGTGCTCAGTGCGGTCTTTCTGCGGTGGTTTTTCCGCAGGAAGAACGCTGCGGAGGAACATTTGGCGCATCGGGCACGCACGGTAGAGCAGGGAGACGGCGCACCGCATGACCCGCGTTCCCCTGTGACCCGGCCGGCCGAAGGGGATCACGGGGACCTTTTGCAGGCGGCCGCACGGACGCGGCGCAGCCGCGGTATGCGCGAGGAGATTCTGCCCGAATACACGGGGCTCACAGCGGGCGAAGCCCTCGCGCGCCTTTCAGAGCAGGAGAAGCCTGCGACGGCGCCCGCTTCGCCGCGGCAAAAAACGCCGCGCACATCAAGCGGTGCGGCCGCGCCGGCGCACTCCGCCCCCCCCTCGGCGCCGCAACAGGCCGCGCGGGCCGAGGTACCGGACGGCGATGAGGCGCAGCCGCGCTTTGAGGTGCGCGTCTAGGCATTCCTTTACAAACGAGCGCCTTTGTACTATGATAGCAGATGAAATTCTACACTGCGATGGAGTGATTTTGATGTTGGATATGAAGTTTGTCCGCGAGAACCTGGACGCTGTGCGCGAGATGCTGAAGAACCGCTGCAACGATCTCGATCTCAGCGCATTCGCGGCGATCGAGGAGACCCGCCGCCGCATCCTCCGGGAGGTTGAGGAGAAAAAGGCGCGCCGCAATGCGGTCTCCAAGGAGATCGGCGTGCGCAAGAAGGCGGGCGAATCGGCGGAGGATGTCGTCGCTGAGATGCGCGCGCTCGGCGATGAGATCGCGGCACTCGATGAAGATCTGCGCGATGTGGAGACGAAGCTGCGCGATCTGCTCCTCAGGATTCCGAACATGCCGAAGGCGGATGTCCCCGTCGGTAAGGATGAGACGGAGAATCCGGAGGTGCGCCGCTGGGGAACGCCGCGCGCATTCTCCTTTGCGCCAAAGGCACATTGGGACATCGGCGAAGCCCTCGGCGTGCTCGACGCGGAGCGTGCGGCGAAGGTCACGGGGGCGCGCTTTACGTTCTATAAAGGCCTCGGCGCGCGTCTCGAACGCGCCTGCATCAACTTCATGATGGATCTTCATGCGGAGAAACACGGCTATACGGAGATGCTCGCGCCCTACATCGTGAATGAGGACAGCATGATCG
>CAUQAR010000111.1:0-5508 GCA_963515775.1 uncultured Selenomonas sp.
AACGGCGTCGCCTCGGCGGCGGGGTATATTCTGCCGTCGCTTTCGCTTGCGCTGGTGACGCTGGCCATGGCGGCGCAGCTCCTCGACAGTCAGCTGCGAGACGCGCACGCGTCGTTCTACGCACATGTGGCGCGGCTGCGGGGCCTAGGGGACGGCCGGGTGCTGCTCACCTACGAACTGCCGAACGCACTGCTGCCCGTCGTCGCGATGCTCGGCAATTTCTTCGCGGCGGTGCTCGGCGGGGCAATCATCGTGGAGACGGTCTTTGCGCTGCCGGGGATCGGGACGCTCGCGCTCGACGCGATCCATTACCGTGACTATCCGCTGCTGCAAGGCTATGTGCTCTTTATGGGGAGCATCTATGTCGTCCTATCGCTTGCCGTCGATCTTTTGATCGCGCGGCTCGATCCGCGCGTCGCGCTCGGAGGTGCGCCATGACGGGGCGGGCGGCGCAGGTTGTAAATTACGGTTCGCTCGTCGTGCTCGCGCTCATTGTGCTCTCCGGGATCTTTGCCCCGCTTCTCGCGCCGATGAATCCCTTTCAGCCCGACATGGCGATCCGCTTGCAGCCGCCGAGTGCGGCGCACCTCCTCGGGACGGATGCGCTCGGACGGGATATGCTGAGCCGCATGCTCTACGGCGGACGCAGCGCGATTCTGCTTTCTCTCATCTCGACGGCGCTCGCGCTCGGGATCGGGACGTTCGTCGGACTCTTCGCCGGCTATTTCGGCGGGCGGACGGACGATGTGCTCACGATGGTGAGCAATGTCTTTCAGGGCATCCCGGGCATCAGCTTCATGGTGGCGGTCGCGGGTTTTGTGGCGCCGGGCGTCACGGGGCTCCTCATGGCGCTCGTCGTCGGTTCGTGGGCGGGCTTTTCACGCATCGTACGCGCAGAGGTCATCCGCCTGCGCGCGGAGCCTTGGGTGGAGCAGCTGCGGGCGCTCGGCTGCGGCGATGGGCGGATCATCCTGCGTCATATCCTGCCGAGCCTCGGCGGCAGCCTCCTCGTGCTCGGCTCGATGCGGCTCGGACGCGGCGTGCTCGCGATCGCAGGACTCAGCTTCCTCGGTCTCGGCGTGCAGCCGCCGACGCCCGACTGGAGTACGATGATCAGCGACGCGATGCTCTACTATCGACAGGCACCGCATCTCATCATCGTGCCGGGGGCGGCGGTTGTCGTGCTCGTGAGCGCACTCAATATCGCGGGGCAAATGCTGCGCGGCCGATTTGACGTACGGCAGGAGGTGCGGCTATGAAGGGTGCAGAGCAGGAGGGCGCTGTGCGGCCCGCGGCGGGGTTCGAGGTACGCGGGCTGACCGTGCGCTTTGGCACCGATGCGCAGATGCAGACCGCGCTCGATGATGTGTGCGTGTCCATTGCGCCCGGCGGTGTGACGGCGATCATCGGGGAGAGCGGGAGCGGGAAATCGACGCTGGGACAGGCCCTCTTCGGCAGTCTGCCCGCCGGCGCCGCGGTGACGGGGCGCGTGCTGTTCGGGGACACGGAGATCACGACGCTGCCGCATGCGGTGCTGCGCCGGCGCTTCTGGGGACGCGTGTGGGGCGTCGTGCCGCAGATGCCGCGCGATGCGCTCAGCCCCGTGCGCCGCATTGGATCGCAGGCGGCGGATGTGCGGCGCGGTGCAGGGCGCACGCCTTGGGCAACGGAAGATTATGCGCAGCTGCTGACGTCGTTCGGCTTTGACGACCCGCAGCGTGTGCTGCGTTCCTATCCGCATGAGCTCTCGGGCGGGATGCTCCAGCGCGTCCTCTCGGCGATGGCGGACTGCGGTCAGCCGCAGTGGATCCTCGCGGATGAGCCGACGAAGGGGCTGGACCCCGCAGCGTGGCGCATGGCGGCGGATAATCTGCGCGCACTGCATACGCGGCGCGGCACGTCGCTCATCCTCATCACGCACGATGTGCCGCTCGCCGAAGCCCTTGCCGACCGCGTGATCGTCATGCACGAGGGGCGGATCGTCGAGACGGGGGCGGCTGAGATTTGGACGCACCCCGGGCATCCCTATACGAGAGACTACCTCCGGGCGCAGCCGCGCTGCGGCTTTCAGATTCCGGAAAGCGCGTCGGTCTCGGTACGGGAGACGACGTATGGGCGGTCGTCGGAAGGTGCCGGCGGCGCTGCGGCAGAGACGGCGCGGACAGCACCGGACGCCGTGCTCGAAGCGCGCGACGTTATCAAGAACATGCGCGACCGCAGGACGGGCCGTCCGCTGCCGGTGCTGCGGGGATGCAGCCTGCGCATTGCCGCAGGGGATGCCATCGGTCTCGAGGGGCGCAGCGGCGCGGGAAAGAGCACTCTTTTGCGTGCGCTGCTCGGGCTGATCCCCGCAGACGGCGGCGCCGTGCTGTGGAATGGGCGGGATATCTGCGGATTTTCACGCAAAGAGATGCCGGCATTCCGCCGCGCTGTGCAGGTCGTCGCGCAGAATCCCGAGCAGGCGTTTGACCCGCGCTATACGATTGAGGAGAGCCTGCGCGAGGTCTATGCGATCCATCCCGTGCTGCGTGCCGGCATGGACGCGGCGGCGCTGTCTGCGCGGATCGCCGCGGGCCTCTCGTCGGTGGAGCTCGCGGCACGTGTGCTGCCCCGCCGCCCGCACGAACTCAGCGGCGGCGAACTCCAGCGCGCCGCGATCTGCCGCGCGCTCCTCGTCGAACCGCAGCTCCTTTTGCTCGACGAGCCGACGACGATGCTCGACGCCTCCATTCAGGCGCAGATCCTGCATTTGCTGCGGCGTCTGCACGCGGAACGCGGCCTCGGGATGCTGCTGATCTCGCACGATCGGCTGCTGCTGGACTGGTTCGCACAGGATATCTATGTGCTGGACGCCGGGACGCTGACGCGTGGCTAAGATAATAATGTAGGGAAATGCCCCTGCCTTTTGAACTTTTTGTGCAAAGGCGGGGGCTTTGTGGTATAATGGAGCGAGTATTGCCTTTCGATCGGATGGGATCGTGATGATGAATTAGGAGTGTGAAACCACTTGTTCGGAATATCTTCCATTTTGAAGCATTTCCTCGGCGACAACAACGACAAGGAGATCGCCCGCTACCGCGTGACCGTGGATCAAATCAACGGGCTTGAGCCCGATATGATGAACCTCACGGACGACAAGCTGACGGGCTATACGCGCAAATTCCGCGAGCAGCTCGAAAACGGGGCGTCCATGGAGGACATTCTCCCCGAGGCGTTCGCGGTCGTGCGCGAGACCTCGCGGCGTGTCCTCGGCATGCGGCATTTCGACGTGCAGCTCATCGGCGGCATGTGCCTCCACGAGGGGCGCATCGCGGAGATGCGCACGGGCGAGGGCAAGACGCTCGTCGCGACGACGGCGGTGTACCTCAACGCCCTTGCCGGGAGCGGCGTCCACATGGTCACGGTCAACGACTACCTCGCGCGGCGCGACAGCGAGTGGATGGGGAAACTCTATCGCTACCTCGGGCTCTCGGTGGGGCTCATCGCGCACAACATGGACTTCCCGGAGCGCAAGGCGGCGTACGCTTCGGATGTCACGTTCGGCACGAACAACGAGTTCGGCTTCGACTATCTGCGCGACAACATGGTGCTCTCCGAGAGTCAGATGGTGCAGCGCGCGCTGCACTACGCGATCGTCGACGAGGTGGACTCGATCCTCATCGACGAGGCGCGCACGCCGCTCATTATCTCAGGGCCCGGCACGAAATCGACGGACAACTACGCCGTCATGGCGAACGCCGTGCGCCACCTGAAGGAGGGCGAGGACTACACGGTCGACGAGAAGCAAAAGACCGTCGCGCCCGCCGACTCTGCCGTGCCGAAGATCGAGAAGATCGTCGGCATCACGAATCTGTATGCCCCCGAGAACATCGAGCTGTCCCACTGCTTTACGGCGGCACTGCGCGCAAAGGCGCTGATGCACCGTGACCGCGACTATGTGGTGAAGGGCGACGAGATCGTCATCGTCGACGAGTTCACGGGACGCCTGATGGAGGGGCGCCGCTACTCCGACGGGCTTCATCAGGCGATCGAGGCGAAGGAGGGCGTCAAGATTCAGCGCGAGTCGCAGACGCTCGCGAGCATTACGTTCCAGAACTATTTCCGCATGTACGATAAGCTCGCCGGCATGACGGGCACGGCAAAGACGGAGGAGAACGAGTTCCTCAAGATCTACAAGCTGCCGGTCATCGTCATCCCGACGAACAAGCCGGTCATCCGCATCGATGAGCCGGACGTCATCTACAAGACGAAGGCGGCAAAGTACCGCGCCGTCGGCCGCGCGGTCAAGGAGATCCACGAAACGGGGCAGCCGATCCTCATCGGTACGACCTCGATCACGCAGTCCGAGGAGATGTCCGGCGTCCTCAAGAAAAACGGCATTCCGCACGTCGTGCTGAACGCAAAATTTCATGAAAAAGAAGCCGAGATCGTCGCCAACGCCGGACAGAAGGGCGCGGTTACGATCGCGACGAACATGGCGGGCCGCGGTACGGACATCAAGCTCGGCGAGGGCGTCGAGGAGCTCGGCGGCCTCTACATCGTCGGCACGGAGCGGCACGAGTCGCGGCGCATCGACAACCAGCTGCGCGGACGCTCGGGCCGTCAGGGCGACCCCGGCGCGTCGAAGTTCTTCCTCTCGCTCGAGGACGATCTCATGCGCCTCTTTGCCTCCGACCGCATCGCGGGCATCATGGACCGCCTCGGCATGGAGGAGGACGAGCCGATCGAGCACGCGATCATCACGCGGTCGATCGAGCACGCGCAGAAGAAGGTCGAAGCGCGCAATTTTGACATACGCAAGCACGTCCTTGAATACGATGACGTCATGAATCAGCAGCGCGAGGTCATCTACGGCGAGCGCCGCAAGATCCTCTGCGGCGAGAACCTGCGCGAGAACATCCTCGCGATGGTAAAGCACATCATCAAGGACGAGATGACGCAGTACGCGAACGAGAAGCTCTACCCCGAGGAGTGGCAGCTGGACGCGCTCATCGAGGACGCGGAGAAGGTCTACGCGCCGCAGGGCAGGCTCAAAAAAGAAGAACTCGAAGCGCTCGCGCGCGACGAGATTCAGGAAGAGCTCGAAAAGGTCGCCGAGGAGGGCTACAAGAACCGCGAGCTCATGTTCGGCGAGGAGAACATGCGCGAGCTCGAAAAGGTCGTCATGCTCCGCGTCGTCGACCAGAAGTGGATGGACCATCTCGATCACATGGACATGCTTCGCGAGGGCATCAATCTGCGCGCGTACGGGCAGCGTAATCCGCTCGTCGAGTACAAGATCGAGGCGCTCACCATGTTCGAGGAGATGGAGGCGTCCATCATGGACCAGATCGCCACACTCATGTACCATGTGAGCATCGTCACCCCACAGAGCGCGCCGCCGATGCAGGCGGGGCCTGCGCCGGACGGTACGCCCGCACCTGCGCCCGTCGCGGATCCCGCGGCCGCGCAGCGCGCGCACGAACTGCTCGCACGCGAGCGGTCGAAACTTGAAGATCACCTCCGCAC
>CAUQAR010000112.1:0-5476 GCA_963515775.1 uncultured Selenomonas sp.
TACGCGGTCATGAGCATGAGGCCCGTCGCGTATTTGTAGCTGTGGAGATCGATCTCCTTGCCGTTGGCCGCCATCATCTCCTTGATCGCGGTGAGGAGCCCGAGCGCGATCGGGAACATCATCGCGGCTGTCGCCGTGTTGCTGACCCAGCCAGAGCAAAGCGCGGCAGCAAGACCGACGGCGAGGAAGATGCGGCGCGGATTGGAACCGACCCATGAACGCGAGAGCAGCCAGTAGGCGAATCGCTTATCCAGGCCGTGCTCCATCATGGCCTTTGCGAGGATGAATCCGCCCATGAAGAGGAAGATCATCGGGTTGGCAAAGGCGGCGAACGCCTGTCCGACCGGAATGACGCCCGTCACGACGGCCAGCGTCGGTCCGATGAGGGAGGTGACCGGGATCGGGACGGGCTCGGTAATCCACCAGAGCGCGACGAGCACCATGATGGCGAGCAGTTTGTGAGCCTCCAGCGAGAGCGCCTCGATTGGCGTTAGAAACACCAGCGCGGCGAGAATCGGTGCGCCAAAGAGTCCGACGAGACGACGCGTGTCGTCAAACTTCTTCTCTGCCGCATGGATGGCTTCGGCTGTTTTTTTGTCTTCTGCATCCATACTGATTTCCTGCCTCCTTATGCACAAAATTTATAATTTTATTGCTCTAGCATTATTATACGAATTTTCATCCCCTTATGCAAGATTTTTCTCTGCTTTTATTTGAGGTTTTTTCAGAATTTATGCTATAATGTCACTAAAACCGGATGCAGAGAACCGGACGTTCCTATAGAGGAGGATATGATATGCAGAGTTTTGACTTTCACAGCCCCACTGAGATCATCTTCGGACGCGGGGCGGAGGATCGTGTCGCCGAGAAGCTGCGCGCGTTCGGTGCGAGCCGCATCCTCGTCCTCTACGGCGGCGGCAGCGCGGTCCGCTCGGGGCTGCTCTCGCGCATTGAGAAGAATCTGACGTCCGCGGGCCTCGCCTTCCTCGTCATGGGCGGCGTGCGGCCGAATCCGCGCGTCTCCTTCGTCCGCGAAGCCATCCGCGAGGGCCTCGCCGCCGATGTGAACTTCATCCTCGCGGTCGGCGGCGGCAGTGTGATCGACTCGGCAAAGGCCGTCGCGCACGGCATCGCGAACCCCACGGTGGACGTTTGGGATATCTGGACGCACAAGGCGGAGATCGAAAAGACGACCCCGTTCGGCTCCGTCCTCACCATCCCCGCTGCGGGCAGTGAGACGAGCGACTCCGCGGTGCTCACGAACGAGGATACGGGGCGCAAGGTGGGGCTGAACTCTGAGCTCAACCGCGCCGTCTTCGCCTTTATGAATCCGGAGCTGGCGATGAGTCTGCCGCGCGAGCAGCTCGCCGCGGGGGCGTCCGACATCATGATGCACACGATGGAGCGCTATTTCACAAGCGTGAAGGAGCCGAACGTCTTCACCGACCGGGTCTCGGAGGCGCTCATCCGCACCGTGATGGAATGCGGTCCGCGCCTGCTCGTCAGCCGCAAGGACTACGATGCGATGAGCGAGCTGATGTGGTGCGGGAGCGTCTCGCACAGCGGCTTTACGGAGCTCGGCCGCATGAAGGACTTCTCCGTGCACAAGCTCGGACACGAGCTCTCCGCGCGGTTCGACTCCACGCACGCCATGACGCTCACCGCCGTCTGGGGCGCGTGGGCGCGTCATGTCTACAAGTACGACGCCGCACGCTTCGCGCAGTTCGCGGAGGCGATCTTCGGCATCGACGCGGGGACCGATGAGGAGCGGGCGCGCGCGGGCATCCGCCGCATGGAGGAGTTCTTCACATCGCTCGATATGCCGACGAGCCTCGCCGGGCTCGGGGTCGGGGCGCTCACAAAGGGGACGATCGATGCCCTCGCGGACGCCGTAACCGCGGGCGATACTGTGCGCGTCGGGAATTTCCACCCCCTCACGCGCGCCGATGCCGCGGCGATCTATACGGCGGCGAATCATTGAGGATACCGGGCCTACGGCAAAAAAGGAGCCGCTGCACGAATGGACCGTGCGGCGGCTTCATTATTGCCGTGATTTTATATTTATTTCCCGATGATTGTTTTCAAGATATCAATGGAGGCGTCTAAAATATCGTCCGGAACGGTTTCGGCCTTTACGCATCCGCGTGCAATGTAGTCCAGCGACCGCAGCTGATCGCATGCGATCTCGCCGTGGGTCGCCGTGCGGGCATCCAGCGTGACGCGCAGCGGGTAACTGCGGATCGTAGAGGTGATGGGGCAGACCATGACCATGCCCGTGATTTTGCTGTAGGCGTGATTCGAGACGACGAGAGCGGGCCGCCGTTTCTGCATCTCGTGGCCGCGCTGGGGATTAAAATCGATGATGATGATATCCCCGGCCTCAGGTATATAGCTCATTTTCTCTCCCCGCATCATCGCCCCAGTCCGTCTCATGACAGCGCGTCCCGCCCCTATAGTGTGCGAACATCGCCTCAAGCTTCTCCGCATTTGTCCGATATAGCGGAGTAATTTTCACACTGTCCCCATCGATATCCAGTTCCACCGTATCGCCGATCTTGAGTCGGGCGCGCTCCAGCAGATCCTTCGGCAGATGCAGTCCCGCGCCGCTCCCCCAACGTGCGATCGTTGTCGCCATCATCATCACCTCCGAATAAAAGTATATATCATATATATACAACATGCAATTCCATATCTGAAAAAATACGCCCCCAATAGCGGCATATGCCGCTGTCGGAGGGCGTATTTATGATTATTATGCGTCGAAGCGGAGGCTCTTCCGGTTCGCTTCCTTCTGTGCGGCGACCATCTGCATGCGGATGGTGTTGATGCGGTTCCGGATGGAGGTGATCAGCTCCTCTTTCTGATCGGGCGGCATGAAGGCCTTCTTGACCGTCTCGAGCTGATTGCGCAGGTTCCGCAGCTCCGTTTCGAGCGGGTCCTCCTTGTGCCGGGGATCGGCTTCCTTCCCTTGCGCCTTTTCTGCATCTCGTTCCTGTTTGGTCCTCGCGCGCGTCCAGCGGCCGTCCGGCAGCTGGTACTGGAATGCCGGATCACGGTCGGCAATCATATTTCTGAGGAATTTGACTTCATCGGCGCCTTCAGAGAGTGCCTCGTCAATTTCCGATGCCGTATAACGGATTGTCGATGTATCGTTGCCGCGGATACTGCGTTGCAGGCGCGCGTAGGTATTCTCCTGACCTTTTTCGTTTAGGGAGGCACGCCAGAGATCACCGGTTTCGTGGTAAACACCGGATTTCATCGCATCATCGATTGTAAAGAATTTTCCTCTTGTGAGCCGGGATAAAGATTCACGATAAGCATTTGCCGTATCATTGAGTCCTGCATCTTTCAGTGCGGATAGAATTTCTCCATGACTGTTATATGCCCCCTGCGCTACTTTTACCCAAATATCCTCTGCTTCGCGGTGGCGCGCCATGAAGTCAAGCTGTTTGACGCCGATATTGGCGAGCGAGCCGTTGTACGCATAGCGCATGGATGCAGCATACTTTGTGCCCGGAGAGTCGAAATCCGGCGCAACGAATACCCCCGCACGGCTTTGTAATTCACTTGCATAGGATTTTGCCCGTGCGTATTCTTCACTCGTGTATTGTCCGCGGGCAATGCGCTTACCGGCTTCTTTATCTGCGGCTTCTATATTGGCGATCGCACCCATCGCGGCAAACATGCGGTTATACCGTCGAAACTCCTCCGCACCGCCCGTGCGAATTTTATTTGCGAGGTTACGGTATTTTTCAAAGCGCTCATTTGACTCCGCGTGCAGAGGTGTAAAGAAATCAAGATGTTTTTGTGTGTCATGTTCGTCATAGAGATTTAGTCCGAGGAGAAAGTCGCCCTTGAGGTCGGCTTCGAGATCGGCGGGGTCGATCTGCTCGAACATATCGTTGAAGTCTTTCTGAGCCTTTTCCGTCACTTCTTTTTGCCGCGCACGGTATTTTTCTTCAAATTCTTTGTCCATGCCGGCGGTGATCGTCCCGTCGAATTGTTTAAAATTCTGCATGAGCCACCGAAGCCTGTCCTCAGGATTCATGTTCTCCAGACGCGCGCGCGTACTCAGATCGACGGCGTAGGCGGGCGATTCCTGCTGCTGTGCGTCCTGCTGCGCGGCAGATGCTTTTGCGGTCGGCGCCGCCTGCTGCGGGGCATCCACGCCCGGTACAGCTGCGGCCCGCGCACCAATTTTCATCGACATCGTGTCACACTCCTTTGTTGACCGTCCCTTGCGGGCATTTCTGTTTATGGAAGTATAATCTCTTTATATGGGATATCGAATCTCAATGGAAAAATTTAAGCGCGTCGTGGCGCGATGCGCTTAAATTTGCGACGTAGAAGAAGGGAATCAAAAAGCCGCCCGTGGTTTGCCGGGCGGCAGGGCGTGTGCGCATATTATGCGGTCAATATCTCCTGCGGTTTGCGAGGGAGGGGCTCGTTGGATGACGGCCAAACGATCGATGCAATATCCGATGCACGCACATGCGGCCAATCAAAGAAATCGATGCCCTCGATCTCAATGAGGAATATGCTGCCCTGCGCATCCTGCTGCAAATCGACGACGGTCCCTTCGCGGCCGTCCGTGAGACGAACAACGTCGAGTTCTTTCAGTTTCAATGATCTCACCTCATTGATCTACATAAATTGATGTTAGTTTAGGAATGCTTGTTCCCCGGTCAATTCTTACCGGAGCGTTGAGATACAGTAGGCGGTATAACAAAGTATAATGCACCCGAGCACGAAGAGGTACTCGCGGAAGGAGCCGACGGTAAAGAGACGCACGCCGACCTTCCTTGACGGCAGGAGGAGCGGCACCTTGCCGCAGACGGCGTCCTCCGCGATGTGGAGCAGCGCCCCGACGAGCACCCAGCGGAGGACGGAGAAGAACGCGGCGTCGTAGAAGAAGGACCCGGTCGTGTGTGTCAGGGCGCCGAGCAGGGCGATGTAGAGCACCGGCCAGTGCGACCAGCCGCGGTGGCGGCTGCGCCACGACGACCAACCGACGGAGCCGGGCGTGCCCTCGATCTTATCCGGGAGGATCGCACCGACGCAGGCCGCCGCCGCAGGCAGAGGATCCTGCGTTACAGCATAGGCGATCGTGCCTGTGAGGGTGATGTGGCTGGTCCATTTCATTTCGCGCGCTTCATCTCGCGCCGCGCATCCGCCGCCACATTTGCGAGCGTCACGCGCTCCATTGCGCGCTCCATCGCGTGCTGAATCTCCGCGAGCCGTCCGTCGAGCACGTCGTGGATGCTGCGCCCGACGGGGCAGGCGGGGTTCGGGTTCTCGTGAAAGCTAAAGAGCGCGTCCTTTCCGAGGCTCTCGACGGCGCGGAACACATCGGCGAGCGTGATCGCATCGAGCGGGCGCGCGATCGTTGCCCCGCCCTCGCGGCCGCGCGCCCCCCCGGGGAGGCCCCCGCCGCGCCCCGCCCCCCGGAGGCGTTGCCCATACCTGTGGGGCGGGC
>CAUQAR010000113.1:0-5462 GCA_963515775.1 uncultured Selenomonas sp.
ATCATAGAGATCAAGGAGATGGTAAAATGAAGGTAGCAGTCCTCATGGGAAGCGATTCCGACTGGCCTATCCTAAAGCCAGCGGTCGAGCTTCTGAAGAAGTTTGGCATTGAGCCGGTGATTAAGGTCGCTTCGGCGCATCGTACGCCGTCGAATGTCCGTGATTTTGTCTTAGAGGCGGATCACAAAAAGGAATTTGCCGCGTTTATCGTTGCAGCCGGTGCGGCAGCGCATCTTGCGGGGGTCGTGGCGAGCTATACGATCAAGCCTGTCATCGGCATTCCTGTGAACGCCACTCCGCTGAATGGCATGGACGCACTGCTCAGCACGGTGCAGATGCCCTCCGGCGTGCCCGTGGCGTCGATGGCGATCAACGGCGCGAAGAACGCGGCCATTTTTGCGGCGGAAATCCTCGCCGTATACGATTCCTCCATTGCCGAGGCGCTGATGGACTATCGTGAGAAGATGGTGTTGGACGTCGAAGCAAAAGCGGAGCGTGTTGCTGCGCAGCTTTAAGGATTTTTGAGATCCTCTACAGATGGGCAAGATGATGAAAGGCAGGCTGTGATGGAGCGTAAAGAAGCTCTTTATGAGGGCAAAGCAAAGATTGTCTATGCGACGGACCGACCGGACGAGTATCTCGTCTACTACAAGGACGATGCGACGGCGGGCAACGGCGCGAAGAAGGGAACGATCGCACATAAGGGCATCATGAACAATAAGATGTCGGCGTTCTTCTTCGATCTTCTTGCGAAGGAAGGCGTTGCGCATCACTACATCTCCATGCCGAGTGCGCGTGAGATGCTGGTCAAGAAACTGACGATGATCCCACTCGAGGTGATCGTCCGCAATGTCGCCGCAGGTTCTCTCGCCAAGCGTCTCGGCCTTGAAGAGGGCGTACCCATGCCGTTCCCGGTCATTGAGTACTGCTATAAGAACGATGATCTCGGCGATCCGATGCTCAACCGCTATCACACTCGCGCGATGAAGATCGCCACAGATGCGGAACTCGACGAGATCGAGCGCGTATCGCTCAAGATCAACGACGTTCTCACGAATTTCCTCAAGACGAAGCGCGTTGATCTCATTGATTTTAAGCTCGAGTTCGGTAAAGATGTCGCGGGCAAAATCACCCTTGCGGACGAGATTTCTCCGGACAACTGCCGCTTCTGGGACAGCGACACGAAGGAGAAGCTGGACAAGGACCGCTTCCGCCGTGACCTTGGCAATGTGGAAGACGCCTATAAAGAAATGCTTCACAGGCTGACGGGAGAAGCATAAGAGCAATGTACGAAAAAGTGCCAAAGTGGAAGGAAGAGTGCGGCATCTACGGCGTCTACTCCCATACGGAGGCAGTCTCCGAGATGACGTACCTCGGTCTCTTTGCGCTCCAGCACCGCGGTCAGGAAAGCGCCGGCATTGCGCTGACTGACGGCGATTGGATCGATGTAAAAAAAGGCATGGGCCTCGTCAGCGAGGTCTTTCGTGAACAACTGCCCCATCTTGACAACGCAAAGATCGCCATTGGACACGTCCGCTATGCGACGACGGGATTCAGCCTTGCCGCGAATGCACAGCCTCTGCGCGTCAACTACGCGGGCGGGGCGCTCGCGCTCGCACACAACGGAGATCTGACAAACGCTGCGATCATTCGCCGCGATCTGGAGGCGCAGGGAACGGTATTCCAGACGACGATCGACTCCGAGGTCTTCGTCCACCTCATCGCGCGTTCGCAGTGCCGGACGATCGAGGAACGCATCCTCGAGGCCGTGGAGGTCGTACGGGGGGCATTCTGTCTCACCATCATGACGGAAAATAAGCTCATCGGCGTGCGCGATCCGCAGGGATTTCGCCCGCTCTGCCTTGGACGCACGCCTAAGGGGAGCTGGGTCCTTGCGTCGGAAACGTGTGCCCTCGAGGTGAGCGGCGCCGCGTTCGTGCGCGATATAGCCCCCGGCGAGATGGTCGTCATAGACGGCGAAGGACTCGCGTCGTACCGCTTTTCCAACGGTGAGGACGTCGCGTCCTGCATCTTTGAATACATCTATTTTGCGCGCCCGGACTCCGTCATCGATGGACAGAGTGTCCATGCGGCGCGTTTTGCAATGGGCCGCATGCTGGCGCGTGAGTCGGGCCTGCGCGGTGATGTCGTGATCTCCGTACCGGATTCCGGTACGACGGCGGCGACCGGTTTTGCCTATGAAACGGGGATTCCGTTCGCCGAGGGGCTGATCAAGAACCGCTACATCGCGCGCACTTTCATTCAGCCGACACAACAGCAGCGCGATGCCGCGGTGAAGCTGAAGCTCAGCCCCGTGCGCTCCGTGGTTGCGGGAAAATCCGTCATTATGGTGGACGATTCGATCGTGCGCGGCACGACGAGCGGAAAGATTGTGCGCCTGCTGAGGAATGCGGGCGCGCGGGAGATCCATGTCTGCATCAGCAGTCCGCCGATCACGGATCCCTGCTATTACGGCATCGACACCTCCGTGCGCAAGGAGCTGATCTCAGCGACGAAGACGGTGGAGGAGATTCGCGCATTTATCGGTGCGGACTCCCTGCATTTCATCTCGCTCGAGGGACTGCGTCAATGCGTTCCGGCACTCAATCCGGATCACATGTGCTACGCTTGCTTCAACAACAACTACCCTGTGCCCGAAGAGGATGCCGCACTCGACGAGGACGATAAGATCATTCTCGAGCAGCGGCGCATCAGACAACGCGAAAGGGGGCTGTAAGAGCCGATGGAAAAAATGACCTATCGGGATGCGGGCGTTGACATTGACGCGGGCAACACATCCGTGTCTCTGATCAAGGACTGCGTACGCGCAACCTATCGTCCAGAGGTGTTGGGGGATCTCGGCGGATTCGGCGGACTGTTTGCCCTGAACATTGAGGCATACAAAGAGCCGGTGCTCGTATCGGGAACGGACGGCGTAGGGACAAAGCTGCGGCTTGCTTTCATGCTGGACCGACACGATACGATCGGACAGGACGCCGTGGCAATGTGCGTCAACGATATTCTCGTACAGGGGGCGGAGCCGCTCTTCTTCCTCGACTATCTTGCCGTCGGCAAGCTCCTTCCGCAGCAGGTGGCGGAGGTCGTCACCGGCGTCGCGCGCGCGTGCAAAGAATCCGGCTGCGCGCTCATCGGCGGCGAGACCGCGGAGATGGCGGGGTTCTATCCCGTCGGCGAATACGACATCGCGGGCTTTGCCGTCGGCGTCGCCGAACGTGCGAAACTCATCACGCCCGCGCGTGTGCGGGCGGGCGACGTGCTGCTCGGACTGCCCTCTTCGGGCCTGCACTCCAACGGGTACTCGCTCGTGCGGAAAATCTGCTTTGAACGCAAGGAATACAAGGGCGATGAGTACATCGAGGCACTCGGCAAGACCATCGGCGAGGAGCTGCTCACGCCGACGCGTCTTTATCCGCGTATCTGTCTGCCGCTGATTCGTTCGTTCGACATACACGGCATGGTACATATCACGGGCGGCGGATTCTACGAGAATATCCCGCGCGCGCTGCCGGATACGATGGGGGCGGAGATCGACGGAGCGGCATGGGAGATGCCCGCCGTGTTCCGGCTCTTACAGGCGTGGGGCAATGTGGACTGGGTGGAGATGTACCGCACGTTCAACATGGGCATCGGCATGGTGCTAATTGTCTCTTCCGATGAGGCCGCGCGCATCAGACGGAATCTCGAGGACGCGGGGGAGACGGTGTATTGCATCGGGCGTGTCACCGAAGGCGCACACGAAGCCGTCATCAAGGGCGGTGTATTCGATGCTTAAGGAGAGGCTCGGCATTCTGTGCTCCGGGCGCGGCTCGAATCTCGCTTCCATCATCGAAGCGGTGGATCGCGGAGACATCGCGGCGCAGATTTCCGTCGTGGTCACAGACCGCGCGGATGCCCGCGCGCTTGCGCGGGCAGAGGAGAAGGGGATTCCGGCCGCCGCCGTCGTCCGCAAAGACTATGCGGACAAAGAGACTTTCGAGCGCGCCCTGCTCGATGTGCTGTACGAGCACAATGTAACGCTCGTCATACTCGCGGGCTTTATGCGCATCCTGTCGCTCGTATTCGTCCGAGCCTATGCGGGGCGCATCATCAACATTCACCCTGCGCTCCTGCCGAGTTTTCCGGGCGCGCATGCGCACCGCGATGTGCTCGCATACGGGGTGAAGGTCAGCGGATGTACCGTGCACTTCGTGGACGAGGGGACGGATTCGGGACCGATTATTTTGCAGGCGGCGGTTCCCGTACACGAGGGAGATACAGAGGAAACGCTCGCAGCGCGCGTGCTCAAAGAGGAGCACCGCATTTTCCCGGAGGCGATCCGGCTGTATACCGAGGGACGGCTGCATACGGACGGCCGCAAGGTGCATATTTTACCCGCAGATAAAGGAGGACCATCATGAAGATCACACGCGCCCTGATCAGCGTCTCCGATAAGAGCGGCGTGGTAGAATTTGCCCGCATCCTGCATGCGGCGGGAGTTGAGATCGTCTCCACAGGCGGCACGATGAAGGCGCTGCGCGATGCGGGGATCCCCGTCGTCTATGTCAGCGATGTGACGGGATTCCCCGAGATCATGGACGGCCGCGTCAAGACGCTGCATCCGCTCATCCACGGCGGCATCCTTGCAGTGCGCGGCAACAGCGCCCATGAGAAGGCGCTGCGCGAACTCAAGATCACGCCGATCGATCTCGTGGCAGTCAACCTCTATCCCTTTAAGGAAACCGTCGCAAAGCCGAACGTGACGCTTGCCGAGGCAATCGAGCAGATCGACATCGGCGGGCCGGCGATGATCCGCGCGGCGGCGAAGAACTTCAAATTTGTCACGGTCATTACGAATCCCGCACGCTATGACGAAATCGCGGAGAAAATCAAAAAGGACGGCGCTGTGGACGGCATGACGCGGATGCGGCTCGCACACGAGGCGTTTGCGCACACATCGGACTACGATTCCGCCATCAACGATTATTTGACGCAGCAACTTGAAAAATGAGGACGACAACGTGAACATACTCATCATTGGCTCCGGAGGGCGAGAACACGCACTTTCTTGGAAACTCGCCGACAGTATCGATGAAGGATATATCTACGCGATTCCCGGCAATCCGGGGATGGCGGAAACGACGGATATATCGATTGACGATAATGCCGCGATCGTAGATTTTGCCAAGGGGGCTAAGATCGATCTCGTCGTCGTTGGCCCTGAGGTTCCGCTGACGAACGGTCTTGTCGACGATCTGACGGCGGCGGGGATTCGCGCTTTTGGGCCCACGGCGGCGGCAGCACAGATCGAAGGGTCCAAGGCGTTTGCAAAGGACCTCATGAAGAAGTACGGCATCCCGACGGCGCGCTACGAGGTGTTCACCGCAGCGGAACCCGCGCGCGCCTATGTGCGGCAGACGGGCACTCCGCTCGTGATCCAGGCGGACGGCCTTGCGGCGGGAAAG
>CAUQAR010000114.1:0-5384 GCA_963515775.1 uncultured Selenomonas sp.
CTCCGCCCCAGTAGTTCGGGTTCTTCTTCATGACGGCCTTTTCCTTCACGAAGGATTCGCAGACATACGGCCCCGTGCAGATCGGTCCCTGCTTTGCAAAATCGCGTTCCCCTTCACTCTGCGTATCGACGATAAGGAACAGAGGATCAGCGAGATATCCGAGCATACTCGGCGCCGGCTTATCCGTTGTGATCTTGAGCGTCTGCCCGTCCGCCGTCATGTTCGTATACTTAAAGAATGTTGCCGCCCGCGTATTCTTTGCAAACGTACGCTCAAGAGATGCCTTGACCGCCTCGGCTGTGAGCGGTCTGCCGTTCGAGAATTTAACGTCGCGAATCTTGAACGTCCATGTCAGCTTGTCATCGCTGATCTCCCAACTCTCGGCAAGCCACGGCTGAATATTCATCTTTTCATCGAACTGTGTAAGGGTTTCGCCCATGCCGTAACGCATAACGACCCAGCCGAAAGCGTTCTCTGTCGGCTCGAGTGAATCCGCGAAGTTCGTTACGCCGATCTTCAGCGTCTTCGTATCCCCGGCCGTACTGCCGCCGCAGCCTGTCAAGACTGCTGCGGACATACACGCGGCAAGCGCCGCTGTGAGCACTTTCTTCCATTTTTTCACAGAATAACCTCCTTATATAACCCCAATCATCCAACGGGAAGCAAAACGCAGCTCCCGCCCCTCTATCCCAAAAGGCTCAGTTCGCCTTGCGCGGATCCAAATAGTCGCGGAGCGCATCGCCCCACAGGTTGAACACGGCGACGACGATCACAATCGCCGCGCCCGGGAACATCATCAGCCACGGCGCCGTCTGCAGCGACTGACGCCCCTCGTTGAGCATCAGCCCCCACTCCGGCGTCGGCGGCTGCGCGCCGAACCCGAGGAAGGAAAGTCCCGCCAGCTCCATCATCATGGCGCCGATATCCATTGCCGCCGTGGTGAGCACAATGGGGATGATGTTCGGCACCACATGCCGGATCAGCATATTGCTCGGACGTGTGCCGCTCGTAATGGCGGCGGCGATGTAGTCCTGCTGTCTGATCTTGAGCGCCATACTGCGCGCGAGCCGCGCATATTTCGTCCACCCGACGGCGACGAGCGCGAGAATCGCATTCACCACACTGCCGCCCATCATGCCCGCAATCGCGATCGCGAGCACAATGCCCGGGAACGCGAGAAATATATCGGCAAGCCGCATGATGACCGTGTCCACCTTGCCGCCGACATAGCCGGAGACGACGCCGATCAAGGAGCCGACGCCTGCGATCAGAATGACGACCGTGAGCGCCATAAAGATCGAGATGCGCGCCCCGTAGATCACACGTGTAAAGAGATCGCGCCCGAGCTTATCCGTGCCGAACCAGTGCTCGGCGGACGGCGGCAGAAATGCCTGCTGCATTACGGACTCATAGGGATTCTGTGACAGAATGAACGGAACGAGCAGTGCAACCAAGAAGATAATGCCCGCCATAATCGAGTATCTGCGCAGAATTCTGGCGTCCTTGCTCATGCTTTTGCCCCCCTCTTCAAGCGCGGATCAAGATAGGTATAGGAAATGTCCACAATGAAGTTGACCAGCATATAGAGAATGGCAATCCAGAGCACAAAGCCCTCCAGCAACGGATAGTCGCGCGTCTCTATCGCGCGCACCGCAAGGCGGCCCATGCCCGGCCATGAAAAGACGATCTCGATGACCGCAACGCCGCCGAGCAGCCAGCCGACCGCAAGACCGAACAGCGTGATCAGCGGCAGACACGCATTCGGCAGCACATGCCGCCAGAGAATGCGCTGCATCGACAGCCCGCGCGCCTGCGCGCCGACAACATAATCCTGTCCGAGTTCTTCGAGGATTGCCGTGCGCACCTGCCGCGTGTACTTCGACGAGAGGAGAATGGCAATCGTGAGTGCCGGCAGCACCATACGGTCGGGCGTCACCTCGCCGCCCGCGATTGGGAACAGGCCGAGTTTCAGCCCGAACACAAAGAGGAGCAGCAACCCAACCCAAAAGCTCGGCATCGATACGCCGAGGAAAGTAATCGCTCGGATCAAATGATCCGGCCAACGGTTCCGATACACCGCGGCGATGATGCCGCACGGCAGGGAGATGACGAGCATCATCGCCAGCGCCGTTCCGGCAAGCGCGAGCGTCCCGGGCAGTGCTTGGGCAAGTTTGTCGACGACGGGAATCTTCGCCGAATAACTCATGCCCATATCCCCGTGCACAACCCCGTTCAGCCAGCGGAAATACTGCTCGTGAAAGGGCAGGTCTAATCCGAGCTCATGCCGCGTCCGTTCGATGGTTTCCTGTGAAACGATCGTATCTCCCGTCTCAAGAATGGCATCAATCGGATCACCCGGTGCGAGAAATGTCAGACCGAACGTCAAAAATGTCACGCCGAGCAGCGTGAGGACCATCTGCCCCAAACGCGTCAGCAAATATTTCGCAGTCAAAGCCCCAACTCCTTCTTCCCCTTTGTGTTCCTTTCCGCAAAAAAAGCCCCGCTCAAAGAGAGCAGGGCAGAAAAACACACAAAGCCACAGCGGCGCAGCAAATAAGAAGCACATGCGGCCGCATGACATTCATCTCCCCATCTCTCGTGAGTCCATCAATGAATCCTATTGCGAGCAGGCTTTCCGGCTCGTAGATCAATACGTTCTTCCGCCTTCCCGGTGGGTCACCAGTGACTTTACAGGCACAGGCTCTGCGCCTGTGGAAGAACATTCCCTACTTACGGCTGCGGGACAGCACGGGACTTGCACCCGTTTTCCTCTCGTCGCTCAGAGCGCCGCACACATCTTCATATCACGTTGATACGAACGCGCCGGTCGCTTCTGACACTCGCAACGTACGCTATGTAATTGATCTAGGATGATAGTCGTAGTATATCGGTCTTCCGTATACTTGTCAATAGATGATCTTATAATTATCTTATGATACCTATTATTAACGAGCGTTATTCTATGAATGCAAATTTTTCATGATAAACGCGCCGCAGTAAAATTGTCGCGCACAATGCCCGTATCGTCTGGTCCAGCGCAAGAGAGAGCCATGCCCCCTCCAGTCCCATGTGCAGTTCATGAAGAAACACATAGGTGATGATCGGGCGCAGGAATGTAATGCTGACGAAGGAATAGGCCGCGACCTGCGTAGTCTTCCCGCTGGCGCGCAAAATCCCGGCACAGACCATCTGATGCGCCTCTGGAAAGCTCACCGCCGCAACGTAGGCAAGAACGAGGCTGCCAAGCGGCAGCAGCGTCGGATCGTCCGCATAGATGCTGAAGATCTCTGCACGAAAGATAAAGGTCAGCAGGAACGCAATCGTGGAGAAAACAAAGCCCCATGTGACGCCGATCCATACGAATCGTTTCCACGCGCCGCGCTTCTCCGGATCGCGGTTATGTCCCGCGAGTACGGTGCTCGCCTTGCCGAGTCCACCGCCGAAGCTGTAGTAAAAGTCGCAGAAGTTCATTGCGATGGCGTGCACAGCGTAGGGAATCGTCCCGAGTTCCGCGACCATACGCGTGTAAACGACCATGCCGACGCGCTCGAATCCCTGCTCGCTGAAGATACCGCCGAACACGCCGAGAAATTCTCGGAGATAGGCGCGCGTCGGCAGATAGCATCCCTGTCCGAAGATCCCCCATCGAAGCAGGACGCGTATGCTGAGGAGAAACGACCAGACGGAACTGGCGATCGTACCGATCGCCGCACCGAGCACACCGAGCGCGGGGAACGGCCCAAGGCCATAGATGAGCAGGGCGTTGAGAATGACGTTGAGCACATTGCCCTGTAAGTTGATCGAGAGCACAGTCATGGATTCGCCGCGCCCGAGCATGACCGCCTGCATCGTCGCCGAAAGCGATGTGATAAAGACCGCGGGCAGCGTCCACGAGGCATAGAGGACGGCGTCTGCGATATAGTTCTCCTGCGCCCCCATCCATAGGAGGATGTTTTCAATATAGACGAAGAAAAAAATATGCGCGATCCCCAGTATGACGAATACCAGCGACAGCGTTTTCTTCATCACGTCACCGTAAGCGTCGTTTTGTTGGCGGCCGAATCGATCCGCGATGAGCAGCGTCACAGCGGCGGCGACAGAGCGTGCGACGGTGAGGAGGATCATACGCGGCTGCGAAAAGATGCTGACTGCCGCAATGGCTGTTGTCCCGAGCGAGCCGACCATGATGATGTCGGCATTGCTGAGGAGGATCATAAAGACGCCCTCAAGCGCCGCAGGAATCCCCACGCGCAGATAGATCTTGTCATACGACGTGACCATTGCATCCTCCTCCGCATCAAACACATCTCGTATGACGCATTAGCCTATCATGAATGATAATTTCTGTCAATATAGGATCGTATGGTTGGGCGGGCGGTAAGCGATACTGCGGGTTCAACTGATTTTTCATCATCAAAAAGGGACCGATACGCGAAAGAAGTGCTCTTTCCGATCCGTCCCTTGTTTCGGTACGATATTCAGCGATACAGCGCGCGGTGCGCGATGTCCTTGCGATAGTACATGTCCTGAAAGGAAATCTTCTCCACTGCGGCATAGGCGCTGCGCACAGCAGCGGAAACATCCGCGCCTCGACCGACGACGCCGAGAACGCGTCCCCCATTCGTGACGATTTTTCCGTCCCGCTCGGTCGTGCCCGCATGGAAGACCAGCGCCCCCGCAGATTCCGCCTCCGCAATACCGTGAATCTCGTGTCCCTTTTCATAGTGTCCCGGATAACCGCCCGCAGTGAGCACGACACAGACCGCCGCCCCGTCTTTCCACGCAATCGGGACGTCTGCAAGACGTCCCTCGCAGCAGGCGCACATGATCTGGGCAAGATTCCCGTCGAGGAGCGGCAGGATAACCTGCGTCTCGGGGTCGCCGAAACGCGCGTTGAACTCCACGACCTTCGGGCCGTCCGTCGTAATCATCAATCCGGCATAGAGACAGCCGCGATATGGCCGGCCTTCTTTCGCCATCGCCGCAATCGTCGGTTTGAGAATTTCCTCCACGGCCCGCGCCGTCATTTCATCTGTCATCACGGGGGCCGGCGCGTAGGTCCCCATACCGCCCGTGTTGGGGCCCTTATCGCCGTCAAAGACGCGCTTATGATCCTGCGCACTAATCATGGGACGAATCACCGTACCGTCGGTAAAGGCAAGAAGCGACGCCTCGTCCCCCGCCATGAACTCTTCGATCACGACGCTGCTGCCCGCCGTGCCAAAAGAGTCGTCCTCCATGATCCTGTCGATGGCATCAAGCGCTTCCTGCTCGGTCATGGCGACAACGACGCCCTTTCCCGCCGAAAGGCCGTACGCCTTGATCACGATCGGAGTGCCCGTCTGCCGCACATAGGCGCGCGCGGGTTCCGCTGCGGTGAACAC
>CAUQAR010000115.1:0-5371 GCA_963515775.1 uncultured Selenomonas sp.
TGCCGATCATCGCCGACCCGAGCCACGGCACGGGCAAGTGGCGCATGATCAAGCCCATGTCGCTCGCCTCCATCGCGGCCGGGGCGGACGGCCTCATCATCGAGGTGCATCCGAATCCGGCGAAGGCACTCTCCGACGGCCCGCAGTCCCTCACGCCGGAGAACTACCGCGACCTCATGGAGAGCGTGCAGAAGCTCAGCGCCTTCATGCAGGAGGCGCACATCGCGCCGATGCACGAGACGTGCGACCGCCGCGGCCGATCGCACGATCGGCCGCAAATAAACAACACCACTGGACAGACTTGTCTTTTCTCCTTATTGCGTTATACTCATATTAGTTCTCGTTTTGATAGGAAGAGATTGATCTGGAAGGAGCCGTTGCTATGCACTGTACCTCATGTGGCGCTCAAGTCAAAGACAGCGCAAAGTTTTGTCCGTCCTGCGGTCAGGCGATAGGGAATGCGCCCGCCGCACCCGCGCCGCCCCCTCCCGCATCGGCGCCGCAGCCGGGCGGTTATCCGCCCTCGCCGCAAGGATACGCACCGCAGCCGGGCAACTATCCGCTCCCGCCGCAGCCCGGCGGCTATCCGCCCCCGCCGCAGGGCGTCGCACAGGGAATGCCGCAAGGCGGCGCATATCCGCCCTCCCCCGCATCGGCGCCGCAGGGGTACGCACCGCAGACCAGCGGCTATCCGCCCCCGCCGCAGGGCGCCGCACAGGGGATGCCGCACGGCGCGTATCTGCAGATCGGCTACGCATCGGGTACGCCCAATTACGCGCAGCATTTCGCACAGTACGGTTATCCGCCGACGTACTCGGCGGATAACGGATGGGGACCTGCGGGCGGCATCGAGGGGAAGATCTTCTTCTTCAAGGGGCGGATCAATCGCAAGAAGTACTGGATCGCGTCACTTTTGGTAACGGTTGCCGAATGGATCATTTTAGGGATTCTTTCCATCATCTCCGCCGTATCGCACTCCGAGGGGCTCTCCATCATTGTCGGGTTATTGATTTTTCTCGTCTACATTGGAGTTATGATCATAGGCATTTCGCTCTCTATACGGCGCTGGCACGATCTGGATAAGTCCGGCTGGTGGACGCTTTCCAACTTCCTCGTGCTGCCCGCAATTTACATGGCGTTTGCCGAGGGAACGCGAGGTCCCAATCAATACGGACCGGATCCGCTTCAAACGCCGTGACGGGCCTGTATCGCACAAATAAAAGAATCCCCCCTGCGGCCGGCTGCCGTCAGGGGGGATTTGCTATATGCGGGATTACGCCTCCGCGATGACTTCGATTTCGCAGAGCGCGCCTGCGGGCAGATCCCTCACCGCAACGCAGGAGCGGGCGGGCTTTCCCGTAAAGTAGCGCGCATAGACGTCGTTGAACGCAGCGAAGTCGGCGATGTCGGCGAGGAAGCAGGTCGTCTTGACGACGCGCGTGAGGTCGGTGCCGGCGGCCACGAGCACGGCGCCGAGATTTTTGCAGACCTGATCCGCCTGACCGCCGACCGTTGTCGCCGTGATCTTGCCCACGGCGGGATCGATGCCGATCTGGCCCGAGGTGTAGACGAGATTGCCGACTTTCATTGCTTGGCTGTAGGGGCCGAGCGCGGCCGGGGCGTTGGGGCTATGAATCGTTTCCATAAATCTCCTCCTGTGTCGTGTGTTTTATGCCGTTTGGGCCGATTTCCTGCCGCTGCACGAAACGGCACGCGCGTTTTATGAACGCCGTTCAGCGGATGCGCGGCTGAAAAATGAAACGAGGCTGTTTCACACACCGGTGCAACAGCCTCTCCGTTTTTACATGCTTAGTGAATGGTCGTGACGCGCACGGCGACCGAGCCGGCCTCGTTGTAAGTCATGCCCGCGACCATGACGACCTTGTCGCCCTGCGCGACATAGCCCTGTGCGAGGGCGCTGCGCGTGCAGGACTCGATCATCTCCTCCACGCTCGACCACTTGCGGCCGAGGATGGAGTAGACGCCCCAGCGCAGATTGATGTGGCGCGCGACCATCGGATTCGGCGCGTAGGCGACGATCGTTGCCTTCGGGCGGTACTTCGAGACGACGCGCGTCGTGTAGCCGGACTGTGTCGGCGTCAGGATCGCAGCGGCGCTCGTCTCATAGGCCAGCTGTACCGTTGCGTGGGAGACGGCGTCCGTCACCGAGGAGCGTTCGCGGATGCTGCGCGCGCGGATGATCGAGTCGTACTCGAGTGACTCTTCCATGCGGAGCGCAATCGTGCTCATCATCTTGACCGCCTCGACCGGGTAGTCGCCGCTCGCCGTCTCGCCCGAGAGCATGATGGCATCCGCGCCGTCGAAGATCGCGTTGCCGACATCCGAGACCTCCGCGCGTGTCGGGCGCGGGTTCGTCGTCATGGATTCGAGCATCTGCGTTGCGACGATAACGGGCTTGCCGACCGCGTTGCACTTACGGATGATTTCCTTCTGGATGACGGGCACGTCCTCGGCAGGAACCTCGACACCGAGGTCGCCGCGTGCGACCATGATGCCGTCCGAGACCGCGAGGATTTCGTCAAAGTTGTTGACGCCCGCGAGATTCTCGATCTTCGGGATGATCTCCATGTGACCGCCGTGCTTTGCGATCAGATGGCGGATCTCTTCGACGTCCGCGGGACGCTGAATGAAGGACGCCGCGACGAAGTCCATATCGTTCTCGATGCCGAAGATGATGTCGCGCTCGTCCTGCTCGGAGATCGCGGGCAGGCTCAGCTCGATGCCGGGCGCCGCGACGCGCTTGCGGGTCGACATGGGGCCGCTATTCTGGATGGTCGTCACGATGTCCTTGCCGCGCACCTCGTCCACGACGAGACCGACGAGACCGTCCGAGAGGAGCAGCGTGTCGCCGGGTTTTACTTCCTCCCAGAGCTTCTTATGGTTGACGCTGACGTGCGTCTCGTCGCCGGGTGCATCGTCATAGGTCAGCGTGAACTTGTTGCCCTTCTCCAGATGCACCTTGCCCGCGGCGAATTCGCCGAGCCGCATTTCCGGCCCCTTCGTATCGAGGACGAGCGAGATCACCTTGCCCGCGCGCTCGGCCGCCGCGCGCACCTTTTTGATGCGCACGAGATGCTCCTCGTGTGTGCCGTGAGAGAAGTTAAAGCGCGCGCAGTTCATCCCGTTTTCGATGAGCGCGTCCACGATCCCGTCCGGATCCGTTGCCGGGCCCTGCGTGCATATGATTTTAGTCTTTTTCAGCATCATAAATATCCCCGCCTTTTATCCCTGAGTGTTACGACTGTTAATATTCTACACTCTTTTGCGCGAGAAGTAAAGAACGGCGGCAATAAATCTCCCCCGTCTGCGCACCGCTGGGCTGTGCATTCGGCCCGCCCGGCAAAGAATACACGAATGCAATTTGACAAACGTCCCGTTGCTCTATTAATATGGAGTCTACTGCTATTAGAAAGGGTGATGTTATGGCGTTCTTCAATGCCGTGGTCGGTTCCATCAACAATTTTATCTGGACCTATATCATCATCGCGGTGCTCGTCGGCTGCGGCCTTTGGTTCACGGTCTCGACGGGCGTGGTACAGCTGCGCGCGCTGCCGGAGATGATGCGCCTGCTCGCGGGCGACCTTGGCCGCCGCCCGAGCGGGCGCAAGGCGATTTCGTCGTTTCAGGCATTCTGCGTCAGCACCGCCTCGCGCGTCGGCGTCGGCAACATCGCGGGCGTTGCGATCGCGATCGTCACGGGCGGGCCGGGCGCCGTGTTCTGGATGTGGGTCATCGCGTTCATCGGCACGGCGACGGGATTCGTGGAGAGTACGCTCGCACAGATCTATAAGATCCCGCGCGGACACGGCCTCTTTCACGGCGGCCCCGCGTATTATATCCAAAATGCGCTCGGTCAGCCCGCGGTCGCAAAGCTCTTTGCCGTGCTCATCTCCGTGACGTTCGGTCTCATCTATGTCTCCGTGCAGGCGAACACGATCGCTCTCTCGATGGAGAAGGCGTTCGGCATCGACACATGGATCATGGGCGCCGTCCTCGCCGTACTCTCCGCCGCGTTTATATTCGGCGGCATCAGCCGCATCGCCAGCTTTACGACGCTCCTCGTGCCGTTTATGGCGGGGCTGTATCTGCTGATCGCGCTGGTGGTCATCGTGATCCATATCGACGCGGTGCCGGGCATGTTCGCGCTGATCTTCCACGATGCATTCAGTCCGCAGGCGGCGGTTGGCGGCGGCATCGGCACAGCCGTGCTGACGGGTATTCGCCGCGGACTCTTCTCGAACGAGGCGGGCGAGGGATCGATCCCGAACGCGGCGGCGACGGCGAACGTCACGCATCCGGTGAAGCAGGGACTCGTGCAGGCCTTCGGCGTCTATGTCGACACATGGCTCGTATGCTCTGCGACGGCGTTCATCGTGCTGCTCACGGGGCAGTACCGCATCGGCGACGACAGCGTAACGGGCATCGCGCTCGCGCAGGATTCGCTCGCGAGCGTCTTCGGCGGCGGCGCGGCGGCGCTGCTCGCCGTGCTGATCTTCCTCTTTGCGTTTAGCTCCGTGATCGGCAACTATTACTACGGCGAGATCAACATCCACTTCTTTGGCAGGCATACGGGCACGGCGCTTTTCCTCTACCGGCTCGCCGTGGTGGCGATGGTATTCTTCGGCTGCATCGCGGCGCTCAATTTGGTATGGAATCTCGCCGATCTCTTCATGGCGATGATCTGCCTGACGAACCTCTACGCCATCGCGCGCCTTGCGCCCTATGCGCGCGCCGCGCTCACGGACTACTTCGCGCAGAAGGCGGCCGGGAGGAATCCCATCTTCGATCCGTCGATCCTGCCCGATCGACGCGGCATCTATGCGTGGGACGGAGAGGAGTTCAAACCGGAGAAGCACTGAAATATAGATCGAAAAACGACCATGGCGCTTTAGGTGCGCGCATCATGGTCGTTTTGTCCGCATAAAAAGGCCATGCGTTCACATGAAAGTGATCGTATGGCCGCTTTTAATATGATCCCATATGACATCCGAAGCATGCCATCCGCTCTTGCTCCGCCTGCATGATCTTCTCTGCAAACGCTGTAAAGGCGGGCAGGTTTTCCGTGTTGAGATCGCTGATATATTCCTGCTTTTGCTCCACGGGAATGGCGATCGGGGGGAGCTTTGCGCGCAGGCAGGAATACACCATCAAAAAAACGCCGCAGGGATGCTAAAACCCCTGCGGTGTTTATGCTTCGTGGAAGCTGTTTATGCTTCGATTTTTTTCTTCAGCATGGCGAGGATGAGTGCGCCGACGACGGCGCCGACGGCGATGCTGAAGAGGTACATGAGCGGATTGCCGATGGTCGGGACGACGAAGATGCCGCCGTGCGGTGCGCGCAGCGTGCAGT
>CAUQAR010000116.1:0-5284 GCA_963515775.1 uncultured Selenomonas sp.
GACCTGTGGATATGTCTTTTGAAATAGGGGGCGCTTTAATCAGCACTTCCTTAAATAGAGATGAAAACAAAATCATCCGTGCGGTAGGTTTGCTTGGCGACCGTTTCGCGCGCATATCTCATCCAGGGGCGCGGCATCGCAGCGCCCCTACAATGCGCGCATAAACCGACAGGTTTTCATAGATACCGTCGGAAAAGGACGCGTCCTAAGACGTGCGGTTTTTTCCTAATCATTCGGAATGCGACGAGACACAAATCCGGCGATCCATCGGAAACAGCCCCAGCATATGCCGCCCCCGTAGGGGCGCCGCGCCGCTGCGCCCTGTTTCGATAGACGGCGGCATGACACTGCGCGATGCAACGCGGCGATGCGCCAAAATCCCGCGTCACACTTTTATAATGCCATACGCCACGCGGCTATACCGCCCTCCCGTCACCTCCGCAAAGCCGAGCCGCTCGAACTCCCCGCTCTCCCGCCGCTCCTTCATGACGACACGTCGGCGCGCGACACGGCACGCCGCGGCGACGGTCTCCGGCGTGAGCGCCCGCATATCTGCGCTCGCGCGCAGGGCGTTCATACCCGCGCTCTCGTGCAGAGGGCGTCGGAACATGGGGTCAAAGTAAACGACGTCGAAGCTCTTATCTTCCTGCGCGCGCAGATAGGTCAGCGCGTCTGCCGCATGCACAACGATGCGCCGCATGGCGGCGTGCATCTCGTAGTTGTCCCCCGTGGCGTGCGCGAGTCCATCGCCGATGACCGCCGCGATGAGGGGACTGGACTCGAGCGCCGTGACGCTGCCCGCCGCGCCGACGGCATAACTCTCGACGATGGCGTCCGCGCCTGTGCCGAGCGTGCAGTCGAGCACACGCATTCCCTCTGTGAGCTTGAGCGCAGCGACGAGATGGTCGCCCTGCCCGCGCGTGAGGTTCTTGATACGCAGATGCGACATCCCGGGATGAAAAAAAAGTTCCCCCGACGGCGTGTCGAGGGTGAGGCGGCCGCGCCGCGCCACAAGAACATTCCGCACGCCGCAGCGGACGCGCAAATCATCGATGGAATCGTTTCCGCGCACTACGTTCGGGATGCCGAGACGTGCCGCCGTCTCCTCAGCGAGCCGCCGGTTCGCCTCTGTATATTGATGTCCGCGCCGCACGGTCGTCACAATCGCGTCAATCTCCGCCGTCATAGGTTGAACCCCGTGCGCTTGAACATCTTCGCGAGGTCGGTCGTATCGAACTTGAGGATCGTCGGGCGCCCGTGCGGACAGGTAAAGGGGAACGGCGTCCCGCGCAGTTCCTCTATGAGTATCTCCATCTGACGAAAGCTCAGCTCTTCGCCCGCCTTGATCGCCGCACGGCACGCCATCGTCGCAAGCGCGGCCTGCCGCAGCTCGGCGGGCGATGCCGCGTGGAGCTCGCCGAGGGAACCGAGAATCTCGCGAATCACGTTCTCCGCCTCGTCCGTCGGCACATCGGCAGGCGCCTCGGTCAGGCGATATTCGCGCTTTCCCGCAGGTTCCAGCCGAAAGCCCAAACGGGAAAAGAGTTCCGTATTTTCTTCAATATATTGTACTTCGCGTGCATCGAACGACAGGACGGCATGCACGAGCATCTGCTGCGACGGAATCCCCTCCGCGCGCGCGCAGAACCGGTCAAAGAGGATGCGCTCATGGGCCGCGTGCTGGTCGATGATGTAGAGGGCCTGCGCGCTCTGCGCGACGATGTAGGTGAGATCGACCTGTCCGATGGGCAGGAGACCGCTTTCGATCGCTTCCTGCGGCACATCGCCTCCATAACGCGCCGTAGGCTCCGCTGCCGCAAGCGCCGCGCGATCCTCGGCCCGCGCTCTGCCGATCACATCCTGCGCCGTACGCAGATCGACGCCGCCCGCAGCCCGCCGGACAGCCTCATGAATGGTCTGCGGGCGCGCCTGCGCCGCCGTGTACGGATGTTGCGCGGGTACGACAGGCGTGGATGCGGCAGACATCCGGAGCGGCATCGCTTCATAGTGAAACTTGGGCTTCTCGACCGTCGCCGCGATTGCCGCAGCCTCGCCCGCCGCATCGCGTACGGCGTCGAGCACGGTCTTATAGACGGCCTTGAAGATGCGTCCCTCGTCCTCGAATTTCATCTCCGTCTTCTGCGGATGCACGTTCACGTCGATCGTGCGCTGCGGCACCTCGATGCGCAGCACCGCAAGAGGGAAGCCCATCTTCGGCACGAGCGACCGATAGACGTTGTCGATCGCCTTGGCGATCGCGCGGTTCTGGATCGTACGCCCGTTGACGATATAGGTCTGCCACGCGCGGCTGCTGCGGATCATGGACGGCTTCGAGATGTAGCCCGTGACGCGGATATCCCCCGCCTCGTCCGTAAAGTCGAGCGGAATCAGCGCGCCCGCAACATCGCCGCCGTAGATGCTCTCGATCGCCCGGCGCAGGCTACCGTCCCCCGCCGTCATAAGCGTAAGCCGGTTGTTGTTGATGAAACGGAACGCAATGCCCGGACACGAAAGGGCGAGCATGATCACATAGTCGCTGATCCTGCCCGCCTCGGTCCGATCTGTCTTGAGAAATTTCTTCCGCGCGGGCGTGTTGAAAAAGAGGTCCTCAACGCGCACAGTCGTCCCGACGTCGCAGCCCGCCTCCTCGATCTCGGGCGTCTTGCCGCCGCGGATGTCGACGCGTGTGCCGAGGTCGGCGTCCGCCGTGCGCGTCAGTAGGGAAAACCGCGACACGGAGGCGATTGTCGGCAGCGCCTCGCCGCGGAACCCGAGCGTGCCGACCGTCTGCAAATCGGCGGCGGAGGAGATTTTGCTCGTCGCATGGCGCAGGATCGCGACCTCCGCATCCGCGCGCTGCATGCCGCGCCCGTTGTCCGTCACACGGATGAAGCTCACGCCGCCGCCCATGATCTCGATCTCGACGGCGGTCGCCCCCGCGTCGATCGCATTCTCCACGAGTTCCTTCACGACGGAGGCAGGGCGTTCGACGACCTCGCCCGCCGCGATCTTATTGATGGTCGTATCGTCGAGCACATGAATCCGCGTCATATCTCTCCCGCCTCCTTCCGCGCCTGCTCCTGCAAGCGGTAAAGTGTGTTCATCGCCTCGAGCGGCGTCATCGTCATCACATCAAGTCCGCGCAGCTCTGCAAGCGCGCCGCCTTCAAAGAGCGACGCCATGCCCGGCTCCTCCGGCGCGCGCGGCGCGTCCGTCTCCGGCTGCCCCTCGGCGGCTGCGGCACGCTGCGTGACCGCGCATTGTTCAAGCGTGCTGAGGATCTCCTCTGCGCGCTCCGTCACCTTCGGCGGCAGGCCCGCGAGCCGTGCGACATGGATGCCGTAGGATTTATCGGCCGCACCCGCGACGATGCGCCGCAGGAAGACGACCCGGCGTCCCTTTTCCCGCACGGCGATGCAGTAGTTGCGGATGCGCGCGCTCGCCATCTCCGTGAGCTCATGATAATGCGTTGCGAAGAGCGTCTTGGCATGGATGCGGGCGTCGATGAATTCTACGACTGCGCGCGCGATGCTCATGCCGTCGAACGTGCTCGTCCCGCGCCCGATCTCGTCGAGAATGACGAGGCTGTCCCGCGTCGCCTCGCGCAGAATCTGCGCGACCTCGTTCATCTCGACCATGAACGTGCTCTGTCCGCTCACGAGATCGTCGCTCGCGCCGATGCGCGTGAAGATGCGGTCGACGGGCGCGATCTCCGCCGCCCGCGCGGGGACGAAGCTGCCGACCTGCGCCATGAGCGTCAGGAGCGCGACCTGACGCATATAGGTCGATTTACCCGCCATGTTCGGCCCCGTGATGAGCATGGTCTCCGTCCCGCCATGGCTGAGGTGCGTATCGTTCGGCACGAAGACATCGCGCTCTAAGAGGCGCTCCACGAGGGGGTGGCGTCCGTCCTTGATGACGATCTCACCGTCGGATGCGGGGCGGATCACGGGGCGCACATAACGGTACGCCGCGGCCGCCTCCGCCATGCTCTGGAGGACGTCGACGCGCGCAATCGTACGGGCGACGGCTTGGATGGGGACGAGCCGCTCCTTCACCCGATCCCGCAGTTCGATGAACAGATGATACTCGAGCGCGATGATCTTTTCCTGCGCGCCGAGAATCTTCGTCTCGAACTCCTTCAGCTCCTCGGTGATGAAGCGCTCCGCATTCGCGAGCGTCTGCTTGCGGATATAATCGTCCGGTACTTGATCCCGGCCGCTGTGACGCACTTCTATATAGTAGCCGAACACCTTATTGTAGCCGATCTTGAGCGTCTTGATGCCCGTCCGCCCCCGCTCGCGCTCCTCCATCTCCTGCAGGAGCGACTTGCTGTCATGGGAAAAGCGGTGCAGCTCGTCAAGCTCCGCGTTGTAACCACTGCGGATGATATCGCCGTCGCGCACGGAGAGCCCCGGCTCGTCGACGATCGCCCGCATGAGGAGATCCTGCAGGTCGTCAAAGGTCTCAATGCCCGCGCCGGCGCGCATGAGCAGACTGCTCTTTGCAGCGCGCAGCGTTTCGCGCACGGCCGGGAGCGCCGCGAGAGACACGCGCAGCGCAACGAGATCGCGCGCGTTCGCCGCCTGCGTTTCGATGCGGGTCAAAAGGCGCTCAAAGTCGTAGACCGAGCGCAGGCCCTCGCGCAGCCGCCCGCGCAGGGACGATGCATCCGCCAGCTCCGCAACGGCGTCGAGGCGCGCGTCGATCCGATGCGGCGCGAGCAGCGGATGCTCAAGCCATGATTTGAGGAGGCGCGTCCCCATCGGCGTCCGCGTGAAGTCGAGCACGTCAAAGAGCGTATTCTTCTTGCCGCCGTCGCGCAGGCTGCGCGTGATCTCGAGGTTGCGCAGCGTATAGGTGTCGAGCTGCATGCGCGCCGCCGCATCGAGGAACGAGAGGCGGTTGATCTGTGAGAGGTCGGCCATCACCGTATCGTGCAGATAGCGCAGCAGGGCCGCGACCGCCGTCCGTGCGCCCGCATCCGCAGGAATCTCCCCCGGCGGGAAATGCCGCGCGAGCAGTTCCGCCGCGTTCTCCTCCGCCGCAGCCGACGAAACGGCGCAGTGCGGCAGGCGCTGCCGGACAAACGCACGCATATCATCCGCAATTGAGAATTGCTCGGTGAAGAGCAGCTCCGCGGCCATCCGCCGATAGAGCTCGTCCTGCATCTGCTGTACAGCGCTCTCCCCCGCGTAGGCCGCGTAGAAGCACTCACCCGTCGAGATGTCCGCCCCCGCAAGCGCATAGCGGCCCGGCGCGGTCTCGTGAAGCAGCACGATAT
>CAUQAR010000117.1:0-5251 GCA_963515775.1 uncultured Selenomonas sp.
GAGTCAGAGTTTTCATGTGTTGGCGTATATTTTTGATGTGCGAAGTTTGAGTTGTTAAGTATATCATATTTAATTTATATTTTTAACACATTCATTTGGATACATGTCTCATTTCATAATTTTTATATGTGTCTCATCAAAAATAAGGTTGCCGCACAACAGCTATTGTGCGGCAGCCTCGTGACATGAGAGCGCCTTCGTACGGCGTGCGGCGGCATGACCGCGCCGCATCGCTCCTATCTTTTCATCGATGCCGCACGCTTCGCCGCATCGTCCTGCTTCTTTTCCCGCAGTTCCTTGTCCTTCGCCTCGCGCTCCTTTTTCTGTTCCTTCACGCGTTTGTCATAGGCCTTTTTATCGATGTCCTTTAAGTATGCGTCGGGGATGCGGACCGCGGCACGCGGCTCGACCTCGTAGAGTTTCTTAAAATATGTCTGCGCCTCGGTAGTATTCTCCATCTCGTCGTACAGCTCAGCTGCGATCAGATAGCCGTAAGGATTCTTTGCGTCCACCTCGATGGCCTTCATACAGTCGGCAAGCGCCCCCGCGCGGTCGCCGAACGTACGGCGCACATCCGCACGGTTCACCCATGTGAGGACGTTCTTCTCCCCCTCCGCGACGCCGCGGTCGGCATCGCGGAGCGCCGCCGCAGCATCGCCCCGCGCGGCATAGGCGCGCGCGCGGATGACGTAGCTGAGCGCGCGGTCCGTATCGTTCGGCGAGGCAAAGACGCGTTCCATGAGCGCGAGCGCACGCGTGCTGTCGCCGTAGTCGCTGTACGCGTCGCTGTTCTCGCGCATCTTGTCGATTGCCTTGGCGTCCGCGGCCTCGACCGCCGCACGCTCCTTGTCGTGCGCATCCGCACGCTCTTTTTCCGCGGCGCGCAGCTTCTCCCGCGCGCCGCTCGCCGCTTCGCCCGCATAGGCCGCCTGCACAAGATCACGCAGCCGCGCGCCCGCATGCTCCGCCGTCAAAAAATGATAGAGGATCTCGTTGACGCGCGCATCGCCGCGCAGCGTCGCGCCACCGTCCCGCGTCACCGTGAGACCCCACGCCTCCGCCGTATCGAAGTCGTGAAACGCGCGCGCGAGCGCCCCTGCGGCAAGATAGGCATTCTCGGGCGTATTGTCGTAGTTCTCATCCGTCCACGTCACCGTGAAGAGCGGCGTGCCGTCGACGCAGACGGTCTTTCGATCCACGACCGTCACATGCCCCGCACTGTAGTCCGCCATATACTGCGCGAGACGGTTCTCACGCTTTTCCGTCGCCGGGTGATCGGAAAAATCATCCTGCGGGAGATTCTTCTGCGTCGGGTCCTGGTACTCGAGCAGTTCCTGCGTCTCGTAGGTCAGATAGTAGCCCATGCGCGCCATCGCCGCCGCGCCGCCGCCGGGATTGAACCCTGCGCTCGTCATGATGCGGAATCCGCCCTCGTCCGCCTCGTACTCCGTGGGGAGCGTGATATTCTTTGCAATCGAATAGTCGACGAGTGCGCTCATCTTCCCCCAGTCCATGAGTCCCGTGTTCATATTGAGGAACGCCATGCCGTAATACTGCGCCGCCGCCTTCGCGTAGTTGTGCGCGCTGTGCTGACGCAGACCGTGCGTCATCTCATGGCCGAGGACCGCGGCAAGTTCGTCCACGTTCCCGTTCAGCCCGTGCACAAGGCCGCGGTTGATGGTCACATAATCCGTCGGATAGCATGCAGCGTTGAAGACGGGGCTGTCGGTCAGCGCCCATGTGAAGGGCAACGAGTTCGCGCGCAGCACATAGTCGCCGTTCTCCACCAGCCGTTCCATGATGCCGTCTACAAGCCGGACGTCGCGCGCGTTCTTCGCGCGTCCCTGCTCTTCGAGATCCTGCCGCCTGCTCTCCACCTGCGCGTGAACGTCGTTGCCCATCGCGAGCACCGCCGCAAGCGACGATTTGTACGCGCCGAACACGCCGAGCGCCTGCGCGGCAATCGCCCACGCGTCGATGGCCTCCGCGCGCGGCATCGGGACCAACGCCCCCGCCGCAACGGTGAGTATCGTGAGCGCCGTACACAGTTTCTTCCGCATGATGCACCTCATTCCCTATGATGATATGCTCAGAATAACATTCTTTTCTTATTTTATACTGAAAAGGATTTTGACACCGATGGTATAATAAATACAACAGCGATTGAGGAGGTTTTATGATGGAATTCAACGAACTCATCAAGGAGCGTTTTTCCTGCCGCGCGCTCTCGGACCAGGAGATCCCGCACGACGTGACGGGTCGTATCTTCGACGCCGCGCGGCTTGCGCCCACAGCGGTCAACAAGCAACCATTCAAGGTATGGGCGATCCAAAGTCCCGACGCGCGCGCAAAACTTGCGGAGACGACGAAATACACATTCGGCGCGGGGCTCTTCCTCGTCGTCGGCGGCAAGCCCGACGAAGCGTGGGTACGTCCCTCAGACGACCGCAACTTCGCCGACGTGGACGCCGCCATCGTCGCGACACATATCATGCTCGCCATTCATAACGAAGGACTCGGCTCGACATGGGTCGGCCACTTCGACGCGCCGAAGCTCAAGGAGTTCTTCCCCGAGATGGCGAACTACGACCTCATCGCCGTCTTCCCCGTCGGCTATCCGACCGAACAGGGCGTCCCCTCCCCGCGGCACGGTGTGCGTAAGGGAGCGGCGGAGATTGTAACCGTACTATAGCGTGAAACAGGACCTTTTATACAAAAAACCACCGCCGTAGCGGTGGTTTTTGGGTTGGCCCAAAAGGCTCTTATTTCATAAAGCTGAACGCACGCTTGCCCGGGTAAACGGCACTCGCGCCGAGTTCTTCCTCGATACGCAGAAGCTGGTTGTACTTCGCGACGCGCTCGGAGCGGGACGGTGCGCCCGTCTTGATCTGCGCCGTGTTGAGCGCAACGGCAAGGTCCGCGATCGTCGTGTCCTCGGTCTCGCCCGAGCGATGGGACGTGACAGCCGTATAGCCGGCCTTGTGAGCCATCTTGATCGCCTCGAGCGTCTCGGAGACGGAGCCGATCTGATTGAGCTTGATGAGGATGGAGTTGCCCGCGCCGAGATCGATGCCCTTCTTGAGGCGCTCCGTGTTCGTGACGAAGAGATCATCGCCGACGAGCTGAACCTTGTGGCCAAGCGCCTTCGTCATCGCCTTCCAACCGTCCCAGTCCTCCTCGTCGAGGCCATCCTCGATGGAGTAGATCGGGAACTGATCGATGAGCGATTCCCAATGCTTGATGAGATCGTCGGACGTGAACTTCTTGCCGGACTTCGGCTGATGGTAGAAGCCCTTGCCCTTTTCCTTGTCCTTCCACTCCGAGGATGCCGCATCCATCGCGAGGACGAAATCCTGCCCCGGCTTATAACCGGCATTCTCAATGGCCTTCAAAATATGCTCGATCGTGTCCTCGTCGGAGTCGAGATCGGGCGCAAAACCGCCCTCGTCGCCGACCGCCGTCGTCTTTCCTTCCTTCTTGAGAAGGGCTTGCAGCGCATGGAATACCTCGGTCGACCAGCGGAGCGCTTCACGGAACGTGGGCGCGCCCGCGGGCATGATCATGAACTCCTGCGTGTCTACGGAGTTCGTCGCATGTGCTCCGCCGTTGAGAATATTCATCATCGGCACGGGCAGGACATTGGCCTGCAAGCCGCCGAAGAAGCGATAAAGCGGAATGCCCTCGGACTTCGCCGCCGCGTCCGACGCTGCGATGGAGACCGCGAGGATGGCGTTCGCCCCGAGCTTGGACTTATCCTTCGTGCCGTCCACATCGAACATCGCCCGGTCGACGGCATAAATATCGGATGCCTCAAGCCCTTCGAGTGCGGGATCGATCTTTTCGTTGACGTTCTCTACGGCTTTGGAAACGCCCTTGCCGCCGAACTTCGACTTGTCTCCGTCGCGCAGCTCGAGCGCCTCAAACTCACCCGTAGACGCGCCCGAGGGGGACGCGCCGCGGCCGATCGTTCCGTCTGCGAGCACAACCTCCGCTTCAACCGTCGGGTTGCCGCGCGAATCGATGATCTCGCGTCCAATGACCTGAGCGATTCTCAAATAATCATTCATGAAGATTCCTCCTCCATCACCAACAAAGGGATTCATCCCTCCCGGAAAGCACGGCATGTATGCGCGCTCCCACTTGATAACCCTTATCTGACATTATACGATTTTTTAATCGGAAAATCAATGTGAGACAACCGTACTTTATGCAGATTATGATCAGTTTTCTGAAGAATCCTCTGCGGCCGGCCGATATGGTCGCGTTTGGGGTTTAATCTGCGTCTTACATATCGATAACTATTCCTAATAGAACTTTTTTCTCCTTTTGTGACTCAAGTCACAAAATTTTCAAAAAAAATATGATATGATACAAACCGTCAACAGGGATACGAAACGTCCTCCCCGACATCTTCCCCCTGTTGATCATCCCTCTAAAGGAACGTCTCCCTGCGTTCCTCTTGTAAGGCAGATGTCCTTACATCCCATTTCTCAAGCCGCAGGTTTTCCCGACCTGCGAGCATCCCTTTCCAAGAAGAAGAGCACGCCCGGCAGAGGATTGCAGGCGGCTCTTTTTCTTTACGTTTTTCCGCACAATATGAAATGAGCGGCTCGTATCCATCTCGGATGCGGGCCGCTTCATGTTTTTATTCCAATGTGACGATTTTATTTTTAAGAACGTAGACGAGTGCCTGTGTGCGGTCGTTGACCTTCAGCTTGTGAAAGATGCTCGTGAGGTGATTTTTCACCGTCTTTTCACTGAGTCCGAGCGCCTTACCGATGTCTTGATTCGACAGTCCCTTCGCGATGCAGCCGAGCACGTCCATCTCGCGCGGTGTGAGCCGCTCTCCGCGGCTCTCGTCCCAGATCTCCTTTGCCATGCGGCTCACGTCGCCGTAGACGGCCGCACTGCCGAAGAGCCGCTCCGCGAGTTTCGGATAGACGAAGGGATTGCCCTCGTTGACCATGTGAATCGCCTTGATGAGCACATTCGGCTCGACATCCTTGAGCAGATAGCCGTATGCGCCGTTCTTCAAAAGCTCGAGGACGTAGTTGTCGCTGTCGTGGATCGTTAGCGCGATGATCCGCGATCGCGACCGTGCTTGCTTGAGCTGCTTCGTCACGTCGAGTCCCGTCAGCCCCGGCATATTGATATCGAGGAGGAGGATGTCGGGCTTCAGCATGAGCGTCCGCGCGAGGGCTTCCTGTCCATCCTCCGCCTCGCCGACGACCTCGAGGTCGTCTTCACAGTT
>CAUQAR010000118.1:0-5177 GCA_963515775.1 uncultured Selenomonas sp.
GTTTATTATAACACACAGGAAGCGTTAGACAAGAGGGAGATATTTATGATATGATAAACGCAAAGGAGTTCGTTTGTTATTTTTTTAGAATCTTTTTAGGAGAGCTTCTTTGCATTCTGAACGGAAGGGGGGGCGGCAGCACATTTACCGGCCGGACATCCCGGCAGGATATCTCTATGTGGATATAGAAAGAAGTGACAAACAATGGTTACATTTCTGGGTGCGCTCGCGACGCTCATCGTGGGCTACCTTGTTTACGGCGCGATCGTGGACAAGGTGTTTGGACGCACGGGCGAGCTTGCGCCTGCCGTCCGCCTCGAGGACGGTGTGGACTACATTCCGCTGCCGACGTGGAAGGTCTTTCTCATCCAGCTGCTGAACATCGCGGGACTCGGCCCGATCTTCGGCGCGCTCGCCGGCGCGCTCTGGGGGCCGAGCGTCTACCTGTGGATCGTGTTCGGTACGATCTTTGCGGGCGGGGTGCACGACTACCTCTCGGGCATGATCTCCTTCCGCGAGGACGGCAAGAGCCTCTCTGAGATCGTCGGAAAAAATCTGGGAACCATCATGCTGCAGATCATGCGCGTCTTCTCCATCGTCCTGCTCGTACTGGTCGGCGTCGTCTTCATGACGGGACCCGCGATGCTGCTCTCTAAGCTTACGGGCTTCGAGATGCTTCTATGGCTCGCCGTGATCTTCATCTACTACACGCTCGCCACGCTCTTGCCGATCGATAAGATCATCGCGCGCTTCTATCCGCTCTTCGGCATCTGTCTCATCGTCATGGCGCTCGGCATCATGGGCGGCATGCTCTTTGGCGTCGGCGGACATACGATGCCGGAGATGACCCTCGAGAATCTGCATCCGCAGCAGCTCCCCGTATGGCCGCTGCTCTTCATCACCGTCGCCTGCGGCGCTGTCTCCGGATTCCACGCCACGCAGTCGCCGATCATGGCGCGCTGCCTGCGCGACGAGCGCATGGGGCGCCCCGTATTCTACGGCGCGATGGTCGCCGAGGGCATCATTGCGCTCTGCTGGGCGGCGGCGGGGGCGACCTTCTATGACGGCAGCGCGGGGCTCGGCGCAGCGCTCAAAGAGGCCGGTCCTGGCGGCGTCGTCTACGACGTCTGCGTCGGCTTTATGGGGGCGCTCAGCGTCAACAACGTGAGCATCGGCGCGATTCTCGCGATGCTCGGCGTCATCGCCTGTCCCATTACCTCCGGCGACACGGCGTTCCGCTCCGCGCGGCTTACGCTTGCAGACTGGCTGAACATCCCGCAGAAAGAGGCGCCGAAACGGCTCGTGATCGCCGTTCCGATGCTCGCCATCGGCCTCGTCCTGTCGCAGATGGACTTTTCCATCATTTGGCGCTACTTCTCGTGGGCCAACCAGACGCTCGCCATGATCACGCTCTGGATGGGGGCCGCCTATCTCTACCTGCATAAGCCCCGCTCCTACGCCTATATCATCGCCCTGGTGCCCGCCGTCTTCATGTCGGCGGTGACGACCACATACATCATGCAGGCCCCCGAAGGCCTCGGCCTGCCGACCACCATTACCTATCCGGTCGGCATCGCATGGGCCGTGCTCTTCACCGCGCTCTTCTTCCGGGCGTATATCCTTCGTAAGAGAACGCTCTGAGCGCGGCAAACAGCAGCGTAGAAAGCTGCTGCGTGCGATGCGGCGGTTTTCCTTGCAAATATACAAAAATATGGTACAATAGTCGCATATGGACCAGGGGATGCTCCCCCTACGCATCAACATAAGGGAAGGATGATTCACATGGCAAACAGCGAGGAGAAAGACATGATGGATGACGCGCAGGAGTCCGCGGCAGAAGGGGCGACAAAGGCGGAGAAATTTCAGACATTCCTCAAGGAGAACGACATCAATTTCTTTGAGTCGCAGACCCTTGCGGACGAGTTTCACACGACGATCTTTCGGTCGCGCATCGAAGCCAAGGGGCAGATCATGCCGATGGCGATCTTCATCGACGACAGCATTTTCACCATCATCCGCACGCAGGTCGCCACGGGGATCAACGCGAAGAATGTCGCGCGCATCAAGGACCATCTCAACGGCCTCAATGCCGAGTACAAGATCTTTAAGTACTATCTGCGTGAAGACGGCAACATCTACCTCGATATCTGTGTTCCCTTTGTCGACGAGACCTTTGACAGCCGCATGATCCAGACCCTCCTGCCGATTCTCGTGCAGCAGCTCGAAACCGTTTACGAGGACCTCATGGCGGTCGTCTGGGCGAAAGAGTAAGACGCGGAGGCCCCCTGCCGCAGCGGCATGAATACGCACAGATACAGCGCCGCATCTAGGCGTGAGGCTGCTGCACGAAGCAACGTGCAGCGGCCTTTTTTGCGCGCATCAAAGAACCGCCGTATTCTCTCCCTTGATTTCCGCTTCAAATCTGGGTACAATGTAGCGTAACGAAATGGGGGAGCGGCATGGATGTAAAGAGACTGATCGGCGGGCGGCAGTTTTGGACACTGCTTGCCGTCCTTGCCATTCTGCTCGGCATACTGCTGCTCGTGTGGAGACCGCAGGCCGAAGTCAGCGGCGGGCAGGAGCCGCCCGCACCCGAGGATGATGTCAAGGTCCTCGTATTAAACTATCATATGGTCAATACAATGTTCATCTCTCTTGCGATTGAGCCTGCCGATTTTGACTGGCAGATGAAGTATCTCGTCGAGCACGGCTATCATACAATCACGCCCGACGAACTCTACGACTATCTCGCGGGAACGGGGACGCTGCCCGATCGGCCCGTACTCATCACCTTCGACGACGGCTACGTCGACAACTACACGACGGCCTATCCGATCCTAAAGAAATACAACCTCAAAGCGACCATCTTCGTCGTCACAGGATTCCTCAGCAAGCGCAAGGGTTACCTCACATGGGATCAGCTCCGCGAGATGGAGCAGCACGGCATCACGATAGAGTCGCATACCGTCACGCACGCCCCGCTCCCGCAGCTGCCCGATGAGAAGATCCGCGAGGAGCTCGTCGAGTCGAAGCGGCAGGCCGAAGCCGAACTCGGGCATCCCATCGAGTTCATCGCCTATCCCACGGGCGTACACGATCTGCACATCGCGGAGATGGCGCGCGAGGCGGGCTATAAAGGCGGCTTTACCGTAAAGTACAGCAATGTGGACCAGAACAGCAACATCTTTGCCATGGAACGCGTGCCCATCTTCCGCACGGCGGATACGAACAGAGACTTCACAGACCGCCTGCGCTACACGTCGAACATGACCCAGTTCGGTTGGACGCGCAATTAGAGAGCATGGGCGTGATATTTTGAAGTCCCTGCGCCTTCTTTTATCCCTTGACGGCGGTTTTGTAATAGGGGTATAATAAATAGAGGAACGAAGGCGCGCGGCCGATGCGCTGCGCGGCGTTTCCGGAGGCAGGCATTGGGAGAGACGGAGCGATCGTATGATTTTTTATAGCGATAAGCAAAAGTCGATGCTGGAGGAGGAACAGTCCGCGCCGGATGAACTGGATGCGGGCGACATGGAGCCGCTCGAAGCGGATGAGGACGAGCCGGCCGACGAGATGCCCGAAAGCAGTGTCTACGACAGCTATACGGATGAAGAACTGCTCGTCCACATTCGCGCCTGTGCGGGGGACGAGGCGCTCGACTATCTCATCAACAAGTATCGGAATTTCGTGCGCTCCAAAGCGCGTTCCTACTTTCTCATCGGTGCGGACCGCGAGGACATCGTACAGGAGGGCATGATCGGCTTTTTCAAGGCGATCCGCGACTTCCGCGAGGACAAGCTCTCGTCGTTTCGGGCCTTCGCGGAGCTCTGCGTGACGCGCCAGATCATCACGGCGATCAAGACGGCGACGCGGCAGAAGCACATCCCGCTGAACTCCTATGTGTCTCTCAACAAGCCCATCTACGACGAAGATTCGGACCGCACGCTGCTCGACGTGCTCTCGGGCGCGCGCATCAGCGACCCCGAGGAGCTCGTGATCAGCCGCGAGGAATTCGTCGATATCGAAAAGAAGATGGAGGAGATCCTCAGCGACCTCGAGTGGCGCGTTCTCATGAGCTATCTCGACGGGAAGTCCTATCAGGAGATCGCGGTCGATCTGCATCGTCAGGTGAAGTCCATCGACAACGCCTTGCAGCGCGTCAAGCGCAAACTCGAAAAATACATGGAATCGCGCGGCGAGGATATCGACATCGGGACCGTCTACCGCGGTCTCACGACGATCAATCGCGGTGTACGCACGTCCTAACGGAGGAGACATCGGTATGTGGAAGAAAACAGTATTTGGTCTGCTCGGGTTCATCCTCTGCGCGCTGTTCGCCGCGGCGGCGCCCGTACAGGCGGCCGCACAGGAAAAGATCGCGGAGAAGCCGACGCATATCGAGCTCGTGCTGGTCATCGATAAGAGCGGCTCGATGAGCGGGCTGGAATCGGACACCATCGGCGGCTTTAATTCCATGATTGAAAAACAAAAGAAGCTCGGCGTGGGCGTGAACGTGACGGCCGTCCTCTTCAACGACAAGCGGCAGCTGCTCTATGACCGCAGGCAAATTCTCGGCGTGCGGCCGATGACCGCGCAGGAATACGAGACGGGCGGCACGACGGCACTACTCGACGCTGTGGGCGACACGATTCTCCGGATGCAGCGCGTCGAAGGGATCGAGGCGAAGGGGACGAAGGTGATCTTCGTCATCATCACGGACGGTCTTGAAAACGCGAGCACCGAGTTCACGCGGGAAAAGGTGAAGCGGATGATCTCGGACCGGCAGGAGAAGGCCGGCTGGGAGTTCGTCTATCTCGGCGCGAACATCGACGCGGCGGAGGAAGCGGACGCCATCGGCGTGGACAGGGCGAACGCCGTGACGTACAAAAACACGCATACGGGCGTGCGCGCGAACTACGATGCGGTCAGCGCCTATGTCAAGGAAGCGGCGGAAGAGCCGGAGGCGAAGGTACGCGGCGAATGGAAGAAGCATGTGGAGGAGGACACTGCGAAATAAGCGTGTGTCGGAATTGACAATGCGGGAAAAAGGGTGTATCCTAGGTTCCGTAGTATGAATTTATAATTAAATCAATGGGGAAACAGGTGCGGCGCCTGTGAGCGCACGCTTAATAGAGAAGCCGGATGAGCCGGCGCGGTCCCGCCACTGTGAGGGGAGC
>CAUQAR010000119.1:0-5133 GCA_963515775.1 uncultured Selenomonas sp.
CGTACGCACCGTACGCGATCGCACGCAAAAGCCCGTCATCGCAAAGCTGTCTCACAACGTCACCAGCATCACGGAGATGGCGCTTGCGGTCGAAGCGGCAGGGGCGGATGTGATCTCGCTCATCAACACGCTGATCGGCATGCAGATCGACATACGCCGCCGACGGCCGGTGCTCGGCAACTGCACCGGCGGGCTCTCGGGGCCTGCGATCAGGCCCGTTGCGCTGCGGATGGTCTGGAACGCTGCACACGCCGTTCATGTCCCAATCATCGGCATGGGCGGCATCGCGTCGTGGGAGGACGCGGTCGAATTCTTCCTTGCGGGGGCCTCCGCCGTCGCCGTCGGCACGGCGAATTTCAGCGATCCCCGCACGACGATGAAGATCTGCGACGGCCTCGCGCGTTATCTTGAGGAAAACGATATTCCGCATATTGAGGAGATCATCGGCGCGGCATGGGACGACCGATAGTTTTTGTCTTTCGGCAAAATCTTAATAGGACAAACGGCATTTTTTCAAAAAAATTTTCTCATATATGGACAACATGTTCGTTCCTGTCTGAATTTTCCTATGTCATACAAGGGTTATGGGCATTTTTGACACCTGGCATCCATATGTGGTATAATTCCTCCGTTGGTATGAGAAACCGAGGCAATCGCGTCCACATGATCGTGGATGAGGAAAGTCCGAGCTCCGCAGGGCAGTGTGCTGGATAACGTCCAGCGAGGGTGACCTTAGGGACAGTGCCATAGAAATTTAAACCGCCGGCTGTGCCGGTAAGGGTGGAAAGGTGCGGTAAGAGCGCACCAGCAGTCGGGTGACCGGCTGGCTTGGGTAAACCCCACATGGAGCAAGACCAAATAGGGAAGGATTGAGGCGGCCCGTCGGCCTTCCGGGTAGTGTCGCTTGAGCCGGCGGGCAACCGTCGGCCTAGATAAATGATTGTCGCCGCCGATTCGGCGGAACAGAACTCGGCTTATTGGTTTCTCAAAGCCAATATTTATGAAGTATCTGTGGAAGGAAGTGTTTGCTTGCGAAAGAAAATTAAGATTCTTGCATTATCAGCAATGCTCCTGTGCTCCGCATCAATTGCGAGTGCAGAGTCATTCCAAATTGGAGACCAGGGAACGGACGTTGCCGAGATTCAAGGGCAGCTTTCGAGTGTTGGATATGATGTCGTCGCCGACGGTGATTTTGGACCTGCGACGGCTGAGGCAGTGAAAGAATTCCAAGCGGCACACGGACTTGCAGTCGACGGGATGGTCGGTCCCGCGACATACGAGGCCCTTCTTGGTAAAACGATGCCGCAGGTCAGCCGCGGATCGAACTATATCGTTCGCCGCGTGATTTCGGATTCGATGCAGTACATCGGCGTGCCGTATTCTTTCGGCGGGACGACGCCCGCGGGGTTTGACTGCTCCGGCTTTGTCCGCTATGTCTTCGCCAATGCGGGCATCTATCTGCCGCGTACGGCGGACGCTCAGTACGACGTCGGCTATCCGGTCTCGTCTGCGGAGATGGTGCCCGGCGATCTCGTGTTCTTCTCGACCTATGAATACGGACCGTCGCACGTCGGCATTTATCTCGGTGACGGCAACTTCATCAACGCGTCTTCGAGCCGCGGCGTCGCCATCGATAACCTATACGGCGGTTATTGGGGCGCATGCTACATCGGCGCACGCCGCGTGATGTGATGGTGCAGAATCTTGGGAGGGGCATAGCCCCTCTTTTTTCATAGGAGAAATCCGATGGCAGATCTCTTTCTCGTCCTTCTGATCTTCTTGATGGTCTATTATGTCTTTGGAGATGAACTCTTTCCGCGGTAGGCATATTTTTTAATTTATGCTTTTGGTTGCATTATGTTATGAATTTCGGTAATATGGGGAGCGTGCGAGCGGCAATGGATGATCAATGGTATTTAGCGGCACTTTTGCAGTGCCGCGGGATCGGGAGCATTCGCATGGGCCGTCTTCGTATGGCAGTTCCTACGGCGCGGGAGCTCTGGTCCATGTCGGCGGCGGCTTTCGCGCAGACGGGGGCACTGACATCGGCCGCGGCAGAGGCGTTGGCAGCACATATACGCAGTCATCCCAATCTGCCGCAGCGGATGCAGGAGCAGTGTGCAAAGCTGGATATTGCGCTCGTGACGATTGATGACGCGCTCTATCCGACCGTTTTAAAGGAAATTTTCGATCCGCCGCAGGTCCTCTATTATCGGGGGACCTTGGTGCCGGACGCGCGCCGCATTGGGATCGTTGGCGCACGAAAATTTACCCCCTATGGGGAAGCCGCTGCTGTGGAGTTCGCAGATAAACTCGCGGCCGCGGGCGTTACCGTTGTAAGCGGTGCGGCGCGCGGTATCGATACTCGCGCGCACCGCGGCGCACTGCGCACGGGAAGAACGGTCGCGGTGCTCGGCTGCGGCGCAGACGTCGTCTATCCGCCCGAGAACCGGACTCTGCTGACGCGGATCGTCGAGGGCGGCGGGGCGGTCATTTCAGAATACGGGCCTTCCACGCAGCCGCTGCCGGCATTTTTCCCGGCGCGCAACCGCATCATCAGCGGGCTGTCCGAGGGGGTTCTCGTAGTCGAGGCGGCGCGGCGCAGCGGCTCGCTCATCACGGCCGAGGCGGCGCTGAGCGAGGGCCGCGAGGTGTACGCTGTACCCGGCAGTATCTACTCCCCGCAAAGCGGCGGCTGCCATAATCTCATCCGTGCAGGCGCACGCCTTGTCGAATCGCCGCAGGAGATCCTCGAGGAGATGCAGATCGTTTCTCCGCCCCGGCCTCCCGCACGCCAGCGGCTGACGCCGGAGGAAGCCCGCATCTATCAAGTGCTGTCCCCCGATCATCCGCTCACGATGGATGAGATCCTAGACAGCCTGCCGGACACGCTGACCGCAAATATCCCGCTGCTACTGCTTCAGATGCAGCTCAAGGGACTCATTACAGAAAATGAAATGCACGCCTATCGGCGCGTCGAAAGGAACTGACGGATTGGCTACGACATCATCTGCACGCAGGACAAAAGCTGCAAATGGAAAGACAGCGAAAAACACAAAATCTGCGGGAAAGAAATCACCGAAAAAAACACTTGTCATAGTAGAGTCTCCCGCGAAGGCAAAGACGATTGAGCGCTATTTGGGAAAGAACTATGTCGTCCGGGCATCGATGGGGCATCTGCGCGATCTGCCGAAGAGTCAGTTCGGCATCGATGTGGAGAACTCCTTTACGCCAAAATACATCAACGTCCGCGGCAAAGGCGATCTCATTCGCGCGCTCAAAAAAGATGCAAAAGATGCGGACAGGATCTATCTTGCCAGCGATCCGGACCGTGAGGGCGAGGCGATCGCGTGGCATCTCTCCTTTATCCTCGGCGTCGACCCGCAGGACGACTGCCGCATCGTCTTTCATGAGATCACAAAGCCCGCAATCGAAGAGGCCGTACATCATCCGCGGCCGATCCGTATGGCGCAGGTGGATGCGCAGCAGGCGCGGCGGATGCTGGACCGCATCGTGGGGTACAAGCTCTCCCCGCTACTCTGGCGTAAGGTGCGCAAGGGGCTGTCGGCCGGCCGCGTCCAATCCGTCACCGTACGTCTCATCTGCGACCGGGAGAGAGAGATCGAGGCGTTCCGATCCGAGGAGTACTGGACAGTGGAAGCGAAGCTCAAAAAGGGCAAGAGCACATTCGTCGCCGAGCTGACGCATGCACACGGGAAGAAAGCTGCACTGCACAGCGCGGAGGAGACCAAACGCCTCACGGACGATCTCGCCGCGCAGGAATTCAGGGTCAAAGAAGTCAAACAGAGCGAGCGCCGCAAAAAGGCGGCGCCCCCCTTTACGACCAGCTCTCTCCAGCAGGACGCCGCGCGCAAGCTCGGGTTCACCTCCGGCCGTACGATGATGATCGCGCAGCAGCTCTATGAGGGGGTGGTCCTCGGGCGGCACGGCGCCACGGGTCTCATCACCTATATGCGTACGGACTCCACGCGCATATCGACGCTCGCCGTCGATGAGGCGCGCGGTTATATCAGTGCGGAATACGGGAAGGAATATATCCCGGCTCGTCCCAATATCTATGCCGGCGGAAAGAAGGCGCAGGACGCACACGAGGCCATCCGCCCCACGAGCATCCTGCGCGTGCCGTCGGAGGTGGAGCAGTATCTCAACCGCGATCAGCTGCGCCTCTATACGCTGATTTGGCAGCGGTTTGCCGCCAGCCAAATGGCGGCGGCCGTGTACGACACCATATCCGCGCAGATCGAAGCGGGCCACTGTCTGCTGCGTGCGCACGGCTCCAAGGTGAAATTCAAAGGATATACCGCCGTCTATGCCGGTGCCGAGAGTACCAAAAAGGAAAAGGATACGTTCCTCCCGGCACTTTCTGCCGGCGACATACTCGATCTTGCTGCACTCGATCCGGAGCAGCATTTTACGGAGCCGCCGCCGCGTTACAACGACGCCTCTCTCGTTAAGACACTCGAGGAGATGGAGATCGGCCGCCCCAGCACCTATGCGCCCATCATCGAGACGATACAGAAGCGCGGCTATGTGGAGCGCCGCGAGAAGCAGTTCCGCCCGACGGAGCTCGGCTTTATCGTCACCGATATGCTCGAGGAGTACTTCAAGGACATCGTCGATGTCAAATTCACGGCCAACCTCGAGGGGGAACTGGATGAGGTAGCCGACGGCGCACTCGATAAGAACGATCTGCTCCGGAAGTTTTATACGCCGTTTGAAGAGACGCTCAAAAAGGCGGAGGACGTCATCGGGACCGTCGATCTGCCGGAAGAGGTGACCGACATCCCCTGCGATAAATGCGGAAAAATGATGGTGATCAAGCAGGGCCGTTTCGGCAAATTTTTGGCATGCCCGGGGTTCCCGGCATGCCGCAATGCAAAGCCCCTCCTCCGCGACACGGGCGTACCGTGTCCGAAGTGCGGCGGGAAAATCGTCGAACGCAAGAGCCGGCGCGGCCGCGCGTTCTACGGCTGCGACCGCTATCCGGACTGCGACTATACCACATGGGACGAGCCGCAGCAGGAGACGTGCAAGGTATGCGGCGCATTCATGCAGAAACACCGCTACCGCACGGGGCGCGCCATTCTCTATTGCAGCAATGAAGCGTGTACC
>CAUQAR010000120.1:0-5132 GCA_963515775.1 uncultured Selenomonas sp.
GGATAGACGTCGTCCTCCTCGGCGACGGGCGCCGCGAACGTCTCCACGGCCTCCGCCTTGAACCCGCCGTGGCGGAATCTGCGTTCGAGCTTCGTCTTCTGCTTGCGGATCTGACGCTCCAGCTTTTCGATGACGAGATCGATCGAGCTGTACATATCCTCCGAATGCTCCTCACCGCGCAGCAACACGCCGCGGACGATGGGGGCAGTCACCTCTACCTTATGATGGTTTCCCTCCACGGAGAGCAGGACCGAAATCTCGCCCACGTTTTCAAAATACTTCGTGATCTTTCCGACGCGTTTCTCCACATAATCGCGCAGTGCGGGCGTAACCTCGACGTTCTTGCCTCGAATCGTGAATGCAGCCATGAAACACAGCCCCTTTCTATCCATGGGAGCGAACTACTCTGCACCGCCCCCTCTATACTTTTATTTCGACATGAATACGGAAACCCCTGCCAAGTTCCCTAAATTCTGATTTTTTTGTCACTGCCGGAGATGCGGACACACTTTGCGCAAATGAAAAAGCCCGCTGTGTAAGCCGGGCTTTTCAAAGTTTGACCGTTATTCCTTTTTGACCACATTGTCGGCCTGCGGACCGCGCGCGCCTTCGACGATGTCGAATTCGACTTCCTGTCCCTCGTTGAGCGTCTTGTACCCTTCTCCTTGGATGGAGGAAAAATGCACAAACACGTCGTCGCCGTCATCGCGTGAGATAAATCCATATCCCTTGTCCGCGCTGAACCATTTTACTTTGCCCGTCATTACCGGCTCTCCTTTCATGGATAAAGAATCGCTGATGCCGCCGGTTTTTTCCCAGTCTGGCACATATGCTTGCCTTTATTATAAGAGTCGTATGTACAGCTGTCAATGAAATATCGGTAAACAGAAAGAAGAACAAGTATTCATACACTTTGACCTTTGCAATCCTCGGCAGATCGCATCGCGAACGACAGCGATCTGCATGAGGAACGATCCGTAGCGCACCCGGCGCGCCGTCTGTAAATTTTTCTTTACAGAGTCCCGTCGCCTAGTCTATAATCATTTCGTATAGTTAATATGATTTCCGTATCTTATAATCGGTCGCCTCGGCAGTGGATCGGCGCACATCGTTCCGACACGCCGCATGTGCGCTTTTTGCTCGTGTGCCTTTGGGGGAAGGCGCGGCGGCCGAGTGGAACGGAGGGAAAGGGGTCACAACGATGAAAGATGAAATTTTCAGTGTGCTCCAGCGGGTTGGGCGCAGTTTCATGCTGCCTGTCGCCATCCTGCCGATCGCAGGCATCCTGCTCGGCATCGGCGCCTCGTTCACCAACCCCACGACCATCGAGACCTACGGGCTCGGGTCCGTGCTCGGCGCGGGCACGGCACTGCACGCGCTCCTCACGATCATGGCAAGCGCGGGCAGCACGATCTTCGGTAATCTGCCGATCATCTTTGCCGTCGGTGTCGCCATCGGCATGGCAAAGGCGGAAAAGGAGGTCGCGGCACTCTCGGCGATGATCGCGTTCTTCGTCATGCACACCTCCTGCAATGCCATGCTGAAACTCGGCGGACAGATCCTCGCGGACGGCTCCGTCGCCCCGCATGTGCTCGAAGGAACGATCGCGTCGTCCTGCGGCATCATGTCCTTCCAGATGGGCGTCTTCGGTGGCATCATCGTCGGCATCGGCGTTGCGTGGCTGCACAATAAGTACCACAAGATCGTCCTGCCGAACGCGCTCTCCTTCTTCGGCGGCTCGCGCTTCGTCCCGATCATCTCGACCGTGGTCTTCCTCTTCGTCGGCATCGCCATGTACTTCGTCTGGCCGCTGGCGCAGCAGGGCATCTTCGCGCTCGGCGGCCTCGTCACAGGCACGGGCTACGTCGGCACGCTGATCTTCGGCGTGATCAAGCGCGCGCTCATCCCGTTCGGCCTGCACCACGTCTTCTATCTGCCGTTCTGGCAGACGGGCGTCGGAGGTTCCATGATGATCGACGGGCAGCTCATTCAGGGCGGTCAGAACATCTTCTTCGCCCAGCTCGCCGCACCGAACGTCGCACATTTCAGTGCGGACGCAACGCGCTACTTCTCCGGCGAGTTCATCTTCATGATCTTCGGTCTGCCGGGCGCTGCGCTCGCCATGTACCACACGGCGCGCCCCGAGAAGAAGAAAGTCGCGGGCGGCCTCCTGCTCTCGGCCGCGCTCACCTGTATGCTCACGGGCATCACGGAGCCGATCGAGTTCTCATTCCTCTTTGTGGCGCCCGCACTCTTCGCGGTGCAGGTTGTGCTCGCGGGCGCAGCCTACATGATCGCGCACATCCTGAACATCGCCGTCGGACTCACGTTCTCGGGCGGTCTCCTCGACTTTTTTATCTTCGGCATTTTACAGGGGGAAGAAAAGACGAGCTGGATGTACGTCATCCCCGTCGGCATCGTCTACTTCTTCCTCTACTACTTCATCTTCCGCTGGATGATCACGCACTTCAACTTCAAGACGCCGGGCCGCGAGGACGACGACGAAGAGACGAAGCTCTACACCAAGGCCGACTACAAGGCGCGCGGCGGCGCCGGCACAGAAGGCGCCGCGCCCACGGACGACGAGAAGAGCGCGGCGATCACGCGCGGTCTCGGCGGCAGGCGCAACATCACGTCCGTCGACTGCTGCGCAACGCGGCTGCGCTGCTCGGTCGCCGACGCGTCGCGCGTCAATGAAAAGCTGCTCAAGGCGACGGGCGCCGTCGGCATCATCGTGAGGGGCACGGGCGTACAGGTCATCTACGGCCCGCAGGTCGCCGTCATCAAGTCGAACCTCGAAAGTTATCTCGAAACGGCCCCCGATGTAGAACCGGAGCCCGGCAGCGCTCCCGCCCCTGCAACGCAGCCGGCGACACCGGCAGAAGCGCCGACGGCGCATGCCGGAACGCACACGCTCTGCACGCCCGTGACGGGCACGGTCCACCCCATTGCGGAAGCGCCCGACGAAGCCTTTGCAGGCAAGATGATGGGCGACGGCTATTTCATCTACCCCACAGTCGGCGAGGTGTTCGCACCGGACGACGGCGAAGTGGTCTTTGTGTTTGACACGAAACACGCCATCGGCATGAAGAGCGCCGACGGCACTGAGTATCTGCTGCATATCGGCGTCGATACCGTCGCGCTCGGCGGCAAAGGCTTCGAGGTATTCGTCGAAGCCGGCCAACAGGTGAAAAAGGGCGATAAGCTCATGGCGTTCGATATCGACTACATCAGAGAGAACGCCAAGTCCGACGCCTGCCTCGTCGTCTTCACAGGGCTCGCCGAAGGCCAGTCCATCACGATGAAGGCCGCGGGCGAAGTCAAGGCGCTCGACCCCGTCGCGTCGTTCTAAATAACAAATAATGATGGGATTAGGATATGGCTCCGGGGCATATCCCCCACACACAAAATGGGACTGCTGCACTTTGGTTGGTGCAGCAGTCCCGTTCGTCTATGATCCCCGCTTTCGTATGGCGAACGGGGTATATGATCGCAGCTGCGTACGATTCCCCCGCAGGGGGCGACGCGGCTCTGTAAATTTTCTACGCAGCGAAGTGTAAACAAGCCGCAGCGGTTTTCAACGGCGCAGTATCTAAAATGCCGTTCTCCAAACGCGCGCGACGTTCAGGAAAGAAATATCCCCCGAGCCATCCCTATCATGCTTCTTGCGATGACACCGTGACGCGCCAAAATCCCGCATCCTCTGCCTCATTAGGCCTCCCAGGTGACGCGGAAGTTTGGATGCAGCATAAGGAATACGGAGGACACAAGGGAAGGCACCTACGTCGACGAAGCATTCGACGAAATGACGACGCTAGGCGCGAGGATCTCACTTCACGACGCTGCCGTGCCAGTCCTGGATCCCGCCCATTTCAACGATATTCGTATACCCCATCTGCGCAAGCTTCCCCGCGGCCTTTAGGCTGCGCGCACCGCTGCGGCAGTAGACGAAGATCATCTGATTTTTGTTTGGAAGCGCTGCCGGCGGCTCTGCGCCGATCGTATCGAGCGGGATGCTCACCGCGCCCTTCAGATGGCCGCCGGCATATTCCTGCGGGGTGCGCACGTCCACGATCAGGTAATTCGTCTCCCGAGACATCATCTCCCGAGCCTCATCGCCCGTCACGCGACGAAATGCGGCTTGTTCACTGCCCTCCGTCGCCGCCGCGCTTTCGCCGCAGCCAAACGCAGACAATGCGGCGACAGCAAGCAGCGCCGCGGCAAAGAATTTTTTCATATGGATTCCTCCGAAAAACATCATGTCCTCCTATCGGAACAGGACCATGATCAGCCCGCCCGCCGTCGGTAGCGCAACGATGAAGAACCGCAGGACCGCACGCGGCGCGAGATGCGTCAGCTTTGCGCCAAAATACGAGCCGATGGAGAGCGCGACGAGCGTCTGCAAAAAGACCATCATCTCGAATTGCCCATAAAGGACGTACCCGATGCCGCCGCTGATCGAGATCGGCACAATGATCATCATGGTCGTCCCGATCGCCTGTAGGAGCGGCACGCCGAAAATCACCATCAGCGCGATCTGAATGTAGGCCGCCGAACCGATGCCGAACGCGCCCGCGAGGATCCCGCAGGCAAGGCCGGTGAGCAAGCCGTAAACGTAGAGCGGCCGCCCCGTGAGAAGCTCTGCGCGAACATGGATGTGACGTTCGAGCCAGCTTGCCTGATAGATGCGCAGATAGAGTAAAAACGCGCTCGATTCGAGCATGAGCCCCGTAAGGAGGCTGAGATTCGGCGCCTCGATATGATTCGAGATCACGGCGCCGATGAGCGCCCCGACGAGGCCCCCGGCGCCGATCACAAAGCCGGTCCGCGGGATCACTTCCCCCTCGCGGTAGTGACTGAACGCACCCGAGAGCGTTGTAAACGCCATCGAGCCGAGCGCAACGGCGAGCGCCTGATGGATCGGCACACCGAAGCCCACGACGAGCAGTGTGATGACGACTCCGCCGCCGCCCGCGCCGACAAAGCCGATGACCCCGCCGAGGAGGAGCATGGACAGAAAGAGCATGAGTGTCCCCCCACATACACAAAAGGAGCTGCAGCGCAGCTCCCGTATTTTCGATGGTGACGCCTATGGGATTCGAACCCATGAACCCGCCGTGAGAGGGCGGTGT
>CAUQAR010000121.1:0-5107 GCA_963515775.1 uncultured Selenomonas sp.
GGACGTCTTGCATGCCGACTGGCACGACGCCTGGCATTCGCCGCAGCCGCCCGTATAGAGTGTGGACTGCATCGTCGGCTTGTTGACCGTCTTGATATGTTTCATGTTATTCCTCCTCAATCGGTCGTTGTGATTTTATTCTATCGCATAAATTGTGTTTATGCAAGCGCTTTTTCTCACACCGTTCATTCGGCGTCGCGCCGCTCAATATCGGCGCCGAGGGAGACGAGTTTCGCCACGAGGTCGTCGTACCCGCGGTCGATATGGTGAATGGAACCGACGCGCGTCTCGCCGTCTGCAACGAGGCCCGCAAGGACCATCGCGGCCCCGGCACGCAGATCGGTTGCACGCACCGCAGCACCGCGCAGCGCCCTACCGCCCTCGACGGTCGCCGTTCGTCCGTCCACGCGAATCTGCGCGCCCATACGCGCGAGTTCTTCAACGTGCATGAAGCGGTTCTCAAAGACGGTCTCCGTGACGATGCTCGTGCCCTCGGCGACAGAGAGCATCGCCATGAACTGTGCCTGCATATCCGTGGGGAACCCGGGATACGGCATGGTCTTGAGATCGATCGCCTGCATTCGCCGGTCCGCCGTGACGCGGATGCCCGCGATATCCTCTTCGATCACGGCCCCTGCCTCTTGGAGTTTTGCTACGACGGGCTTGAGGTGTTCGCTGATGGCGTTTTCGATGTAGACGTCGCCGCGCGTCATTGCGGCCGCAACCATATAGGTTCCCGCCTCGATGCGGTCGGGGATGATCGTATAGTCCGCCGCGGAGAGTCCCGGCACGCCGTCGATCTTGATGCGGTTTGTGCCCGCGCCGCGGATGTGCGCGCCCATGACGTTGAGATAGTTCGCGAGATCGACGATCTCTGGTTCGAGCGCAGGGTTTTCCAGAATCGTCTGTCCCTCGGCGCAGGATGCCGCCATCATGACGTTCTCCGTCGCGCCGACGCTGGGGAAATCAAAGTAGATATTGGCCCCCTTCAGGCCTTGCGGTGCGCGCGCGTGGATCGCGCCCTGCGTGATATCGATCTCGGCACCGAGCGCCTCAAAGCCCTTGAGATGGAGATCGATGGGGCGCGTGCCGATCGCACAGCCGCCGGGCAGTGATATCTCCGCCCGTCCTTCGCGCGCCAAGAGCGGTCCCATGATGAGGAAGGAGGCGCGCATCTTGCGGACGAGGTCATAGGGGGCGGATACGGTTGCAATCCGCCCGGCATCGATCTTCAGCCGATGCGCCCCCGCCTCATAGGCCGCATGCACGCCGAGCGACCGCAGCACTGCGGAGATGGTATAGACGTCTTCGAGCGCCGGCACGTCGTCGAGTACGCTGACGCCGCGGCTCCCGAGCAGCGCTGCCACGATGATGGGCAGCACCGCATTTTTCGCCCCGCCAATCTTAACGTGTCCGCGCAGCGGTCTCCCTCCATGAATGACCAGTTGTTCCATTCGCCGTCGTCCTCCTATGCGGCTATTCCTCTACCTTGAGACTCGCATGTATGACATTCTCGATCACATAGGGCGCCAAGAATTTTTCCTTCTTCTCCCGCTTCTTCTCGTCGGCGAGGAGCTTCACGCCGCCCTTTTCCTGCTCTGCTTTCGCAGCGCGCGCCGAAGCCTTGGCCGCTTCCTTGATGCGCTTCTTGAGTTCTTTCTCCGAAGCGGGTGCCGGAGACGCGCCCGGCGCGATGATGATCTCGTTGTTCTGTCCGGCCTCTGCCAGATCTCGGAGCTTTTCCTCCGTCGTCTTGAACCGCTCCTCGTCGTCCGGCACCTCAAGCCCCGCCTGCGCAAGCAGCGCAAGCGGCGAAACGGGGACGAACCCGCCGCCGCGAATGTCGAGATTCAGCGTCCCGGCCGGCTGATCCTTCGGCACCTTATAGGGGATCGAGAGCGTCTCTTCGGGTTTGCGGTACGGGCGAATCTTCGTTTTAAACGTCACCGTATCGCCGGGGCGCACGGTCATCTTGTCCGGCGTCGCCGAGACGAGCAGCGCGGTTTTGCGTTCGCCGTCAAGCTCAACATCCACATCGACATCGACGAGATCGGACTCCTTTTCCGCATTCGTCACAATCGTGCCGACAGCCTGCAGCAGCTCGGTCACGGCGACCTGCCCGACGTCGGCCGCGCTGTAGTACATATTGCGCCGCTCGAATTTCCCGCCCTCATAGGCATTCGTCCGAATGGTAAAGCGGATCTGCGCCGTACTGCTGCCGAGGGAATCCGCCACCTTGCTCATCGCCGCATAGGCGATGCTGCTCGAAAGCACGGGCAGAAAATCCTCGTCATAGGCGATCTGTGCGCCGAACGTCTCTTCTGCGCCGAGCGCGTTGTCCTTCACATGGATGCGCACGGGCACCGCTGTGGGGAATGTGCCGAGCGTTCCCGCTACTCCCGTCTCGCGGTCTTGATTCACGCGGCCGATCACGCTGCCGATATTCGCGATCTTGACCCCGTTGCTCTGCCCCGCGATCGTGCCGATGACATCCGCATCCGTCATGAAGTAATTGACATTGCCCTTGTGCATAAAGGAGTGGCCGAACGCCACAATCTTCTTCCCGGCAACGGCCGTCACCGTGCCCGTCGCGCCGATGCTGAAATCGCCGTAGACGAGCGCAACGCCGACCGGCTGCCCCCCTTGAAGCGCGGCGTCATAGCGCGTGGGGAGCAGCGCACCGCTCCCGGAGGCCCCCAGCGGAATGAACGAAGCGTCCGCGTGGAGCTTATCCTGCAAATAGCGCAGCCCGGCCGCATTGAAGCCGCGCGTGAAGAAATAGGCCTTCTCCTCGCCCGCGGCCGGTTTCTTCTCCGATGCGGCTTCCGCAGCGTCTTGCGCCGGCGGTTCCTCTTGATCTGCCTGTTCCTTCTTCTTTTTTCCCGTGAGCACATCGATCATGTCGCGCCACTCGGCCTCACGCTCCGCGCGCGTCATCTTTCCGAACGTCTTTTCCCGTGCGCGCGTCTTTTCCTTTTCCTCCGCCTTCTTGCGCGCCTCGACCGCCTTCACGATATCGACCGTCTGGATGCGTGTGCGGTTCTTCGTATCGGGCATATCCCACAGCGGCGTCATATCCTCGATCGGCGTGATGAAGAACGTGTACGGGCTGAGATCCTTGATTCCTGCCGCAAGCGCACCGATGAGGCGGCCGTCCACATAGATCGGACTGCCGCTCATTCCCTGAAGGACCCCGCCGACATGCTCGATGAAATCGCCGCTCGTGCGCGCCATGATCATGCGCTGAGAGCCTTTGCCGCCCTCCACACGCCCCATGATCTCAATCGGAAACGTACGTATATCCACCAACGTGTCGAGCACCGTATACGCCGTCCCCCGCATGCCCTCCGTGACCTCGCCGTACGGCAGGATGGGCGGCATCGCATAGGATGCGGGCGCTTGAAAAGTAAGAGCTGCGGCAAACAAAGACGCCGCTGCAAGGCGCTTGAAATAATATCGCAAAATGTCACCTCAAAAAAATCTGTGCTGCAATAGAGTTGATCCGCTCCATTGTAGCACAGACAAAGATTTTTCGCTAGTTTTTTCACGCGACAGAGACCAACAAGCGCGCAAGACAATCAGCCGAGCGAATGCTCCAGCTCCTCAAGCGTCTGCCGCTTGCTCTCCTTGCCTAGCAGGACAACTGTTGCGGAAATCAGCACAAAGACCGACGCAAACATCAAAAAGATATTCGGCAGCGGAAACGCCTGCGCGATCATGACGCCGACAAGCATCGGCGCAATCATGCCGCCGATACGACCGAATCCGGCCGCCCAGCCGCTGCCGAGCGCACGCATCGACGTCGGATATTGCTCCGGCGTATAGGTATAAATAACGCCCCATGCACCGAGATTGAAAAAGCTCATCGCCGCGCCCCACATAAGAAGCATCGCGACGCTGCCCGCGTTGCCGAAGAAGAAACTACACACGCCGCTCATCAAAAGAAAAAGGCTGAGCGTATAGCGCCGTCCGATCACATCGACCAGCCATGCCGCCGCATAGTAGCCGGGCAGCTGTGCGAGCGTCATCACGAGAACATATTCAAACGTCTTGACAATCTCAAATCCCTGGGCGTAGACGATGGACGGCAGCCACATGAAAATGCCGTAATAGCTGAACACAATGCCGAACCAAGCGCACCACAGCATGATCGTCCGCCGCCGCATCCCCTTCGCCCAGAGCGACAGGAATCCGGGCGTCTCGACCGTCTCTGCCTGTACCGTCTGCGGTGCGAGCTGATCGAGGAAGGGTTTTTCCGGCAACTTCAACTGACGCTCAATCGCACGGATGATCTCTTTTGCCTCATCCACGCGGCCTTTCGAGAGCAGATAGCGAACCGACTCCGGCATATGCAGGCGCAGAATGAACACGTAGAGCGCGGGCAATGTGCCGATAACAAAGGCCGCCTGCCAACCGTAAACCGGAATCAGCAAATACGCGATACATGCCGCCGCGAGCCATCCGAGCGCCCAAAAGCTCTCCAACAGGACAATGAAGCGGCCGCGCAAATGTGCCGGCGCGTATTCGCTCATGAGCGTTGCCGCAACCGGCAGCTCTCCGCCAAGCCCAAATCCGACAAGAAAGCGAAAGACCAGTAGCGATTCATAATTCCATGCGACGGCGCAAAGTCCCGTCGAAATACTGTATAACAAAACCGTAAGCGTAAATACCCGTTTACGCCCGATACGATCCGCAACCGTCCCCGCGAGCACAGCGCCAAGCGCCATGCCGATGAGACCAATCGAGCCGATCCAGCCGACCTGTGCGGGCAAAAGCGCCCATTCTCGCGCGAGCACGGGCAGGACAAAGGCAATGAGCCCCGTATCCATCGCATCGAAGAGCCAACCAAGTCCCGTAACTGCAAGGAGCTTGTATTGGAAGCTGCCGAGCGGCAAATATTCCAAACGATCCAAAATCATAGAGAAGGCCTCCCTTCAAGGTCTATATAAAACCGGCGCCCCGTCCGTCAAAAATAAATGCGCCTAAGGTGACCCCTATTATAGCCCTGCGCGCTTAATATTGCAAGAGGCGCTTCTCCTGTTTTCTCAAATCAGGGAATCACTGATAAATAGTGGATAATCACAGCCAGCTGATCCGCAGACACAAA